>DATLWP010000336.1:0-38165 GCA_035576265.1 Candidatus Polarisedimenticolia bacterium | reverse complement strand
CGCGTCAAATAGCCCGCCATGCTCGCGGTCATGCTAAGCGGAACTCTCATCCATTACCCCCGATATCCATTGAGATGTTGAATCTCATCCGAGGCAACCTGCACGCCCACGAACGTTCTCCTCCCCTTGCGCAGATTATCGTAGCGCGCCAGTGCATATAGCGGGAAGGAGTTTCGGTACAGGTGATATTTCAAATAGAAAACACAGGGAAAGCCCGTGCCGGTGAATTCGTCTTCGTCCCAGGTGCCGTCGTCGTTCTGATGAGAGACGAGCCAGTCGACTGCGCGCGCGACCGCCGGATCCTCCGGCCCAGCGACAGCCAGCAGCCCGATCAAGCCCCAGGCGGTTTGCGACGCAGTGCTCTTCCCCTTGCCCTTCAGCGCCGCGTCGAAATACGAAAGGGGCGACTCGCCGAAGCCGCCGTCCGCATTCTGCACCGAACGCAGCCAATCAACGGCGCGCCGGCATTCCGGCAGGGACGCAAGCCCAGCGGCCTCGAGTGCGCGCAAGACACCGCTGGTCCCGTAAACGTAATTCACGCCCCAGCGGCCGAACCAGGATCCATCCGCAGTCTGGTCGTTGCGCAGAAACGCACGGGCGCTCTCGATCACCGGGTGCGTCGCAGGCCAGCCCATTTGCCCAAAGCACTCGACGGCTCGCGCGGTGACGTCCGCCGTGGACGGATCGAGCATCGCGTTGTGGTCGGCGAAGGGAATATGGTTGAGGAATTGGAGATTGTTTTCGTGATCGAACGCGCCCCACCCGCCATCGCTATTCTGCATGCTCGCGAGCCACGCTAGCCCGCGACGAATGGCGCCCCGCAGTCGCTCGGACTCCGGGTTCGCCACGCGGCCGAGCGCCATCAGGACGAAGGCTGTATCGTCCACGTCCGGACAAAAATCGTTGCGGAACTCGAACGCCCACCCGCCCGGTTCTCCCCTCCGATTCTTCACCTGCCAGTCGCCCGGGCCGAGAATTTGACTTTCTACTAGCCAGCGCGCCGCAGCCAGCAATGACGGATGCGCCGGATCGAGCCCGGCCTCCTGAAGCGAGACCATCGCGATAGCCGTGTCCCACACCGGAGAGACGCATGGTTGTAGGCGCAGCGTGTCCTTCTCCTCGATCTCATATTGTGCTAGGAAGCGGATCTGGCGCGCCAGCAACGGATCGGTGGTATCGTTGCCCTCGGCAAGCATAACGAAAATCGAGTTCATCATCGACGGAAAGATCGCGCTGAGGCCTTCGCTGCGCTCCAAGCGCTCAAACATCCACTTCCGCGCGCGCGCCAGCGCCGCCCTGCGAAACGGTTTCCACGGCAAGCGTTCGTACATCTTCACGCCCCGGTCCACGGCGAGGAAAAAATTCTTCCACGAGACGCCGCGGTGATCCCAAGCGAGCGACGGAGGCTTCGTACCAGGCGCCCTGAAGAGCTCATCGACGGTAAGGCCGTCCGGTAGTCGCCAGTCCGGCTTCCGCGCATATAAAATCGCCAGCGGAATCACGATTCCGCGCGTCCACGACGACATCTCGTAGATGTTGACAAAAAACCGTTCGGACAGGAGCGTCAGCTCGGGTGGAATCGCCGGGGCGTGACTCCAATCGATCGCACTCACTAGGGCGAGGTAAAAACGGACGTAGGAGTTCGTGGCCTCCAACCCGCCCAGCTCGTGAATTTTCTTTTTGGCGCGCTCGAGATGAGCGGACGCGCCGGAGTCACCTGCCAACCGCAGCGCCACCCATGCCTTCACCGTCGCGTTCAGGTCCGAAGCACCGCCTGGGAAAATATTCCATCCACCTTCCGGAAGCTGCCGGTCTCGGATGTATCTCGCCAGCTTGGCCACTTTTTCCGATTGCAACTGACCCAGGATGTGAAGGTAAAGAATGTAGTCCGATTCGAGGGTGGTGTCGGCCTCCAGCTCGCCCCACCAGTAACCTTCCTGGCTCTGGGCGGACAACAACCACTTCGCGCTCCGGTTGACGGCCTGTTCGACCGACGACTCGATGTTTCGCCGAGGAAGGGTTGGCATCTCCTGTGGAACGCCACCGCGGGTGGCTTCCACGCGCACTCTCGGTTCCGGTGTTATCAATCCCTCAGACATTCTTCAATAGACTTGCCGACCCGCCAACCCACAGCTGGGGTGCCCTGTGAAGACCCGAATCTCCCGAACGCACTCCGTATACTAGTCCTCCCAGTCCCATGCGAGGACGAGCAGCGCCGAAGTTCCTTCCTGATGTCTCCAAGAGAATAGGGATGTCCGGCTATCTACCGTCCCCGGCGGTAGTTGGAGGCCGCGTCCCCAGTATTATCTTTTGTATGTCATCTGGGGTCAACCAAAAACACTCGCCTGTTTCGTGGGGCGCTCATTAGGATGACGCCAGTCGCCACAGGGCTGCCTGGCGAAGCGTGCAGAATTGTCAAACCGGAAGCACTAGGTGGCGAAGCAGGGGTTCCCGCGTGTATCTGCATCTCCACCTCGCGCTCCATGAAAGCAATCATTCGCTCGATCACGAGAAGAGGGCGAAGATCGCCGTGCGCCCGGGGCAGGACTTGCAAGTCATTCATGATTTGGTCGCAATTCGCGGTCGGCGGCTCAGCCGAGAATCTTTTCGAGCCTGCGAATGCGCTCGGCAAGCTCCGGCAGACGTGCGAACCAAGCGTACTGCTCCTTGAATTGCTCGAGTGGCCGCGCCGGAGTGCCCCAGACTGTCTGACCGCCGTGAATCGTCTTGCCGGTCGGTATTCCGGCCTGCGCGCCGACCACCGCGCCCTCCTCCAGCTTGCAATGGTCAGCGATTCCCACCTGCCCGCCAACGATCACATGATCGCCCAGCGTGCTGCTTCCGGAAACTCCGGTCTGCGCCGCGAGGATCGAGTGAGCGCCGATTCGAACATTGTGGGCGACTTGAACAAGGTTGTCGATTTTCACGCCGCGAGCGATTTCCGTGGTTTCGAGCGAGCCGCGGTCGATCGCGGTATTCGCCCCGATCTCGACGTCGTCTCCGATCTCGACTCCGCCTATCTGAGGAAATTTCCAGTGTCGCCCTTCGCCGAAAACGTAGCCGAATCCATCGCTGCCAATAACCACGCCCGCGTGCACCTCAACCCGGTTTCCCAACTGTGCCCCGGCGTATAAGGTGACTCGCGGATGCAGCCTGCAATCCTCGCCGACGCGTGTACCCCGCCCCAGAAAACAAAACGCCTCGATCGTCGCGCCCTTGCCGATTTCCACTTCTTCTTCGATCACGACGTACGGACCCACAAAGACATTCGCGCCGAGCTTCGCACTGGGCGCGACGATGGCAGTCGGATGGACCGCCGCCTGCCGTGCGCGCCTTGGCAGCAGCCAGTCGGCCGCCTTCGCGAATGCAAACTTTGGGTCGCCGACTTCAAGTATCGTTTTCCCCGGCAGCCGCTCGCCGGGCCGTACGAGCACACAGCAAGCAACTGAGGCCGCGACGCGCTCCCGCTGCTTCGGTGAGTCCAAATAGACCAGGTCCGAAGTGCCGGCGCGTGCAGGAGCAGCCACGCCGGATATTTCCGCGCGCGGATCTCCTTCCAATCTGGCATCGAGATATTTTGCGAGTTCGCTGGCGGTGCGAGTCATGGTTCCCTCTCTCTCTCCTTCCAAACCGCAAAACCACCCGGTCACCCTTAACATTTGCGAGGAACCAGCCGGAGGAAGCGTCTCTAAATCCGACCCGGCTCACCGAAAGGTCCTGTCCGTGCGCATCTAGAACGGATAGATCGGCTTCTCGCCGGGCGGACGCGTCTTCCATCGTTTGTGTACCCAAGGCCACTGATCCGGATGCTCGCGAATGTAGCTTTCAATTACGCGCGTAAAGCGGGCCGTATTCTCGACCACATCGGCTTCTTCGTCTCCTGTTCTCGCTAGTTCGACGGCGGGCTCGAAGCGCAAACGGTATTTCCGGAGCGCTTCATCCCAGGAAAGAAAGCCCGGCACCACGGCTGCGTCGGTACGTAATGCGATCCGCGCCAGGCCCGAAGTCGTCGAAGCCGGAATGCCGAAGAAATTTACGAAGACGCCCTCTTCCAGCGTTGTGTTGTGGTCCGAAAGGATTCCGACGGTCCCGCCGTCGCCAAGCACCCGGAGAATCTCGCGCGCGGCGCGGTTCTTCTCGATGGGCCGGTTCCCGGACCGGCAGCGGTATCGATTGATGAGCGTATCCACGCGGCGATTGGCGATGGGCCGCACCAGAAAGTGCAGCGGATAGCCGTAAAGAGCGTGCGCGAACGGAGCCAGCTCCCAGGCGCTCATGTGCCCGGTCAAGAACAGCACGCCCTTTCCACGGCGGCGGGCCGCATCGAAGTTCTCGGACCCTTCGAGTGTGACGATGCGTCCGATATTCTCGCGCGTGTATTTCGGAAATTGTGAAAACTCTCCCGCCATCCAACCCACCTGGCGAATCATTCCTCGAATCACGCGCTTGCGCCGTGTATCGTTCCAATCCGGAAACGCCAGGCGCAAGTTGAAGATCGCTGCGCGCCGCAGCGGCGCGCGCACCGCATAGGCTACGGAAACAAAACAAACTCCGACGAAACGCGCCGCGGGACGCGGCAAATGGCCGAGCAACTTCAATCCTGCCCACGCCACGGCGTACTCTAACCATTCGCGCATCGTGAGCCATTATGCGGGAGGCTCGGGCGGGATGCTAGAGCGCGCAGACTCTCGAGACCTCGCACCACCGGATCGTGACGAATTGAACGGCTGAAACTTAACGAGCCGATGCTAGACTCGATGCCGCCTTGAACGAATTGCCCGACGGAAATCGGCGCACCACTCGCGACGCTTTGCTGGCATCCGCGATCGTGATCGCCGTCTGTCTATTCGATCAACTCGGTGCGATTGGCTTCGTGGGTCCCGACGAGCCGCGTTACGCGTGGATCGCGCGCGCGATGGCGGCCACGCGCGACTGGGTCACGCCGCGCCTCTATGGACAACCGTGGTTTGAGAAACCGATTCTCTATTACTGGGCTGCGGCGACGGGGTTCCTGCTGCACTTGCCCGCGGAATGGGCGGCGCGCCTGCCTTCTGCGTTCGCCGCGCTTGCAGCCGCGCTTGCTATCGGCTGGCTGGGGTGGAAACACTACGGCGATGAGGCGGGCCTGACGCGAAGCCCCGGTCTGCTGGCGCCGCTGATCTTCTCCTCCAGCGTCGCGGCCATCGGATTCGCCCGCGCCGCTACACCGGACATGCTGCTCAGCGCCTCGGTCACGGTTGGCATGGCCTGTGCTGCGTGCGTGGTTCATAAAGCAGGTGCGCTACGCACTGCGAGCGCCGTTTCCAGCACTCCGCGCGGAGAGTTCTGGCCGCTCGTTCTTTTCGGTGCGTGTCTGGGCTTTGGGGTCCTCGCAAAGGGTCCGGTCGCTCTTATTCTCGCGGGCGGTGCCATGGCAATCTGGTCGCTGGCGACCGGGAGATGGCGTGCGGCCTTTCGCGTCGCCCACCCTCTGACGATCGGCGCATTCTGCATCGTCGCGCTTCCCTGGTACGTCCTCTGCGCGCTCCGCAATCCGGATTTCTTGCGAGTCTTTATCTTTCAGCAGAACTTCGAGCGCTACCTTACGCCCATGTTTCGGCATCCTCAACCGTTCTGGTTTTTCGGCCCGATCACTCTGCTGGCGCTGCTGCCGTGGACAATTCTCTTGTGGCCGGTGGCTGCGGAGGGTCTGCGACTGTGGCGCGAGAAATCGTGGGATGATTCTCCCGGATTCTTCTTTGCCTGCTGGGCAACATTCCCCGTGCTGTTTTTCAGTTTCTCGCAATCAAAACTTCCCGGTTACATCCTTCCGGCCGTCCCACCGCTCGCTTTGCTGTGTGGTATCGCCCTCGCTCGCGCCGTATTCCAGGACTCCGCGTCCAAGCGGTCAACGGTCGCCGCACTCGGCGCCGCCCTTGGAGCGACCTGGATTATCCTCGGACTGTCCTCGGCACATTGGGCGGAGCGAATGGCGCCGTCGGCGCGGGAGGCTACGAGCCGGCCGGTCCTCGTCATCGCGACGATCGCTGTCGCCGGCGGCATCGGTGTAGCCGTTCTCGGGTTCTTCCGCAAACGTGCATTCGTAGTGCTTGCGTTCCTTCTCGTTGGGTTATCTGTGATCATCGCGACCGATCGCGTCCTGCCGCCGCTCGATCCGTACATCTCGGCAAGATGGCACGGAGAATTCCTGCGCAACGATGCGCGGCCGAACCGAATCTTTACGTTCGAAGTGCAGCGTTCCTGGCACTACGGCTTGGCGTTCTATCTTGGGCGCGAGTTACGGGAGTGGTCGCCCGATGATCCGGATCCAGCGCTGGTCCTGACGACGCCGGACGGCCTGCGAGAGATGCGCCGACTCGGCCGCGTGCACGGTGAGATCGCAGAGACCTATCACGGAGTGCTTTACGTGCCCGTCGCGCCCGTGCCGCGCTAGCGGTTCTCGCCGCGCATGCGATTTGCACGCGCTCTGCGTGCAACTGGGATCCCTCGTTGCGATTCCGAGGCCCCGTGCTACCGATCCGCGCTCGATTCCGGCGGAATGGATTGCAGAAAAAAATTCACGATCTGGCTTTCGTAATTTTTGCGATCGTCGTCGGACATATCGCGGTAGCTCAGTCCATCTCGAACAGTCTGTTTCGGGTCGGGCGCCTTAACGAACAGTTGCTGCGTTTCATTCGCCAGATCAGGACGATCGTCCGATTGAATGAATAGCTTGGGAATTCCCTTCGTCTGGGCCAAGTGCGCCGAAACCGGAGACTCGTGCCGGAAGGAATAATTGAGCATCCGAAAACCGAAGTCGCAAAAGTGGAGAAGATACGGGAGGGCGGTAAGCCCGGATTTTCTTACTTCGATCCGCACCAAATCACGGGGGTCGTCGTAAGCGTCGTCAACGGCGAAGGCCGCGATGCGCGGATCGCTCTCGGCCACTTTGAGAACGGCGTATCCGCCCATGTCGACGCCCCAAAGACCAAAATGCTGCGGGTCCACATCGTCGCGAGCGGAAAGCGCCTGCACGGCGGAGCGAAGTTCGGCTGTTTCCCGGTAACCGAGCGTCGTGACACCCGGGCTCGTGCCGTGCCCCGTGAAATCGAACAAAAACACATTGAACTGGTGATCCTGAAGCGCCGTGACGAGCGTCAGTACGTCGGCGCGCTGCGAAAGATACCCGTGACATACGACCACGGCTGGGGCGCCTCGCTGACCGGGGAAATACCAGCCCTCGCGCATCGTGCCGTCCGCCAGAGGAAACGAGAATGTTGTCGGATGCCCCATCATGACGCTGAGGTCGAAGGTTGCCGGATTTCGAGCCGGACGAAGAATTTGCCTGAGCAGAAATCCAGACACGATCGAAACCGACACCAAGCCGAACAAAAGCAGCGCCAGGAATACGGAGAGAAGTTTGCCGAGACGCCTGGTCTGAGAGCGTAGCTTGGAAAGGACGGCCATCCAGTGAGTGCGGGCGCCCGCAATTCTGCGCCACAGCGCCGCATGTTAGCACAGTTCCCTTCGAAGCCGAGTTCTCACGATGAACGTGTTGCGAGAAACGAAGCTAGTTAGGTTCTCGCCCGGCGCGAAGCTATAATGCCCCCAGGACGGCAGCCGACTCTCATGCAGATTGTGGACCTCCGCCAGCTTCACTCCCGTTCGCTCGAAAAACTCTTCGAGGAAGAGATTCGCCGTTGGCGGGAAGAACTGTATTGGGATTACCGTCCATCAATCGAGCTCATCAGGAAGTTCATCGATTCGCGTGCGCTGGGAGGCTATGCGTCGATCGAGAACGGACACCCGACGGGTTATGGATTCTACGTCCTCGAGGACCACAAAGGGCTCATCGGGGGCCTGTTCGCGTCCGCGCGGAATGGGCAGGCGGCCGTCACACACCGGCTGCTGACCGAAATGCTGGGCGCGCTGCGGGCCACGCCTCACATCGAGCGCATCGAAGCGCAGTTGATGCCCTTCGGGTCCGAACTCGATCCCGTGTTCCTCTCGCAGTATTTCCGTCTGTACGCGCGGCAATTCATGCTCCTGCCGCTTGGCGAGGCGAAACTGAGCAACCGGCCGGTTTCGGCCGGACTCCGGATCGACCCATGGACGGACCGAGCGTTCGATTCAGCCGCGCGCCTGATCCAACTCACCTACGCGAACCACGTGGACAGCCAGATCAACGACCAGTATCGCAGCGAAATGGGCAGCTTGAAATTCTTGCGCAACATCGTTCTGTTGCCCGGCTGCGGCCACTTTCTGCCCGAAGCTTCGTTCCTGGTGCGTCCGACGACGGGCGATTCGCCCGTTGGTTTGATTCTCACCTCCACGGTGGACGCGGGCGTGGGCCACACGACCCAGGTTTGCGTCATGCCCGGCTATCAGGGGCATGGAATCGGGCGACAATTGATGGAGCGTTCGATTGAAGCGCTGCGGCGGCGGAATTACGAATCGCTGTCGCTGACGGTGACGTCCGTCAATACCCACGCGGTCGGATTATACGAACGGCTCGGATTCCGCACGATCAAGACGTTCGCGGCCGGCGTCTGGACGGCATAGTCCGGTTACTTCTTGGCGCGTTCTTTCAGAAGGCCTTTCAGTTCGTCCATGAATTCCTTTACGTCTTTGAAATCGAGATAGACGGAGGCAAACCGGACGTAGGCGACTTTGTCGAGTTTTTTCAGCTGAGACATAAGGAGGCCGCCGATTTCCGTGGTAGTGCGCTCCCGGTCCGTGGCTTCGCTGACGAAGGCTTCCGCGTGATCGACGATCGATTCGAGCTTGTTCACCGGCACGGGGCGCTTTTCGCAGGCTTTCAGTAATCCTTGCAAAATCTTCTGGCGGTCGAATTTTTCGCGGCGACCGTCCTTCTTGATGACCATGTAGGGAATTTCGTCAATACGCTCGTAGGTGGTGAAGCGGCGCTTGCACTTCAGGCACTCCCGGCGGCGGCGGATCAGGTCGCCCACGCGCGCCTCGCGCGAGTCGATCACTTTGTCATCGAGGTGCGCGCAGAAGGGGCACTTCACGGCAGCCTCGCATTCCCCTGCGTGGGCGAATGCACTGGGGAAACCTGACCTCGCTGTCTTTGCGCAACTAGCGCCGCCTGGCCGGCAGGCCCTTCCGCGCGCGCCATGCTCCGCAACTCTCCCATGGACCAGCCCTCTCTGAACAGCAGCGGCAGTCCGGCCAGAGCGCATGAAGCAAACGTCACCAGCCAGAGCATGATGGCTGCGGTCGCTGCAGGCTCCTTTTCTACTCCAAAAATCAGCGTAAGCACAAGGAACGAAGCGAGCTGCATACCGCCACCCACTCCGGGAAGTTGGAGCGCCGAGCCGAACATGCTGACGGCCAGAACGAGAGTGGCGGCGGCAAAACTAAAACCGGCAAGTTTTCCAGGGAAGGCGTGAATCACCCACAGGTACACGAAAGCGATGAGCAACCAGTGCGCGGCCGTATAGAACGTGAGCGCGCCGAAGTCGCCCCACGTGCGGATGCTCTGCAATCCCTCACTAAATCCCTCGATCAGGAAAACGACCCTTCCCCGCCAGCCCTTGCGCCAGAAGGGCTCGCGCAGTTTCCGGGTGAGCTTGCCAGCGCCGTGATATCGGAAATAGATCAGGAATGCGATGGCGGCGACGAGACCCGCCAGCAGGAGCACTCCCGCCGAGCGCGCGGCCTCCATCAACTCCTGGCTTCGCTCGCCCGTGAATCCCCGACGCTGGAACGATAGAAGCGCAAAACCAGCGAGAAGTGCTGAGGCACTCAAGTCGAAAACACGCTCAAGGACGTAGACGCCGAACATTCCCGGCATGGAGAGCGAGTCCTTCTTAGCGATAAGAACGGGGCGAACCGGTTCGGCAGCACGGCCGAGAAGAAACGTGCAGGCGAAACCCATCAGCGTGGCATTGTAGACGTTGGCGAAATGGGTTTGACCCAGGCGGCGGGAGAATCGCATCCAGCGAAGGGCGCGGATGGCGAAGCAGACGTAGATGGCGACGATGCCCAGCAGCAACAATGAAACGTGAGCATCATAGAGCGATTCGACCACCATCGACCAGCGGAATCCCTCCAGCGCGATGGCATGGCGAAACTTGTAAACGAGATAGACAACGACCAAAACGGCAAGGAGAAGAACCAGGTACTTTCGGAATGTTCGCAGCATCTGATTGAAACCGTAGCAGCAAGTTTTCCACAGTGTCAAGGAGCGTGTGAAGGGGCGTGCGGAGATCGCGGCCGGTCGTCCGAGCCCGGAGACAGGGATTGGCGACTCGTAGTTTGCAGGTTGTAGCTCGCCGAAAGCGGCCGCCGTAGAGGTCTCGATATTGTGACGGGTAGAAAGGGACGCGGGGTTCCTCGGAAATTCGCGTCAGGAGCCTTTGACACCTAACGTCGGCTGTGCTCAGATGGCGGCCGGGGAATTCAGATGAGGCAACATCGTCTGGCGCTTTTGATTGCGGCGCTCTTTCTGATCTTCGCGATCATCGTACCGTTTTCTTCGGCCGGCATACGATTGCTGGTCGACTGGATGTGGTTTCGTCACGTAGGCTTTCGCGAGATCTTCAGCACCATCCTGGAGGCTCAGCTTCGGCTGGGCATCTTCTGCGGAGGCGGATTCCTGCTGCTCACGGGGCTGAACCTTTGGGCCGCGCGAGACGTAGCGCACCGCTCGGGATATCTGCCGGCCACGCGAACCATCGAATTTCCCGGCATCGAGAAGTTTCCTCCTGTTTTTCGCGGGCTGCTCTGGTTTGGCCTGGTACTCGTGGCTTCGTTCGTTGGCCAATGGTCGGCAACGCACTGGAACGATTATCTTTTCGCGACGCACGCCGTGAGCATGACAGAGACGGATCCGATCCTCGGGATCAGCCTCAGTTTCTATCTGTTCCGCCTGCCCTTCCTTTTCTTTCTTTACCATCTAGCGCTGATCATCGTGGTGATGAGCCTGCTGACGGCGGCAACGTGGTATTTGATCG
The DNA here is from genome assembly GCA_035576265.1 of Candidatus Polarisedimenticolia bacterium. Classification (GTDB taxonomy): domain Bacteria; phylum Acidobacteriota; class Terriglobia; order Acidiferrales; family UBA7541; genus Palsa-295. The sequence continues at coordinate 27,207 of DATLWP010000336.1, read as the reverse complement.
AGGGCGGCGTCTGGATCACGCCGCGCGGAATCGGTGTCGGCCGCAATGCGCGCGCGCATCTGATGGTTCTTGGAGGGTTTTTATTCTTGCTGTTCGCCTGGCGCGCGCGGTTGGGCATGTACGATCTCGTATACGCGCCGACCGGGTTGGTGTACGGCGCCGGATACACGGATATTCACGTGGCGTGGCCCGTGCTTTGGATTCTGCTGGTGCTGTGCGCCATCGCCGCGCTTGCCTTTTTTGCCGGAGCCACGGTGGGCAGGGTGCGGCCGGCCCAGTATGCGGTCGTCGGAGTACTCGGCGCGGCGATCCTGGGCGGCCTGATCGTTCCCGCACTGGTCCAGAAGTACATCGTGGCGCCCAGCGAGCTTGCGAAGGAAGAACCCTACATCGAGCGCAACATTCAATTCACGCGACAGGCCTACGGGCTCGACAAGTTCGACGAACGCAACTTTCCCGCGATTCAGGACCTGACACCCGCGACGATCAAGCAGAACGCCACCACGATGCACAATTTGCGGCTGTGGGACCACGAGCCGCAGCTCACAACGTTTCAGCAGCTTCAGGAGATCCGCACCTACTACGATTTCGCAGATGTTTACGACGACCGTTACACCATCCATTCCGAACTGCGGCAAGTGTCCCTTTCGGCGAGAGAGCTCTCGGCGCAAAGTCTGCCGGATCCGAACTGGGTGAATCGGCATTTGATTTACACGCACGGATACGGGCTTTGCCTGGGCCCCGTGAACGAGTCCACCTCGGACGGGCTGCCCTTGCTCTTCATCAAGGATATTCCGCCGGCTTAGTCAATTTCGCTCCAGGTTACGCGCCCGGAGATTTATTACGGTCAACTGTCGAACAATTACTGCCTTGTCCGGACGCGCGCCAAGGAGTTCGATTACCCATCCGGCGAAGAGAACGTTTATAAGGAGTATCAGGGCTCGGGCGGCCTCAGCGTGGGTGGATTTTGGAGGCGCCTGCTATTCGCGCTTCACTTCGGCGATATCAACATTCTGCTTTCCAACTACCTTCAACCGGCGAGCCGCATCATGATTCGCCGCCGCGTTCTGGAGCGAGTCGAAGCCCTAGCTCCCTTCTTGTCGTTCGACAGCCATCCGTATCTCGTGGTTGCGCGAGACGGGTCCTTACATTGGATCGTGGACGCGTACACGATTTCCGGCCGGTATCCTTACTCCGAGCCCACCACTGGCGTGGGAAATTACATCCGCAACTCCGTCAAGATCACGATCAACGCCTACGACGGGACGATGAGCTTTTACGTCAGCGATCCATCCGATCCCTTGATTCGGGCGTACCAGGGCATCTTTCCGGGCGTTTTTCAGCCGCTCTCGGAGATGCCGCCAGACCTTCGGGCACACATCCGGTATCCGCAGAATTTCTTTGCCATTCAGGCGGCCAAATACGCCGTCTATCACATGACGGATCCAAGCGTTTTCTATAGCAAGGAGGATCTATGGCGCGTGGCCACGCGCGTGGTAAACGGGTCATCCACGCCGATGAATCCCTATTACGCCGTCATGAAGTTGCCCGAAGTGGGAAATACCGAAGAATTCATTTTGATGGTTCCGTTCACGCCCGCGCGCAAGAACAACATGATCGCATGGATAGCGGCCCGATGCGATGGAGATGATTACGGTAAAGTTCTGGTCTTCACTTTCTCCAAGGAGAAACTGATCTATGGCCCGGAGCAGATTCAATCGCGGGTCAACCAGAGTCCGTCCATCTCTCAGCAGCTCACCCTGTGGAATCAGGGGGGATCCCGGGTGATTCGCGGCACGCTGCTGGTGGTTCCCGTGCAGAACGCGGTCCTCTACGTCGAACCGCTTTACCTCGCCGCCGAGGGAGGCTCTTCATTGCCCGAATTGAAGCGCGTGATCGTGGCCTATTCCGACCACGTGGCGATGGAGCCATCTCTGGAGGACGCCTTGAACGTAATCTTCGGCGGCCAGGCAGGTGAGGCCACGAGAGCTCCTGGTGGCGCACCAACCGCACCTTCGGCGTCCGCAAAAGCCGTTTCCACTGCGCTGGAGAGCCTGATCCAACAGGCCAACGAGCATTACGAGCGGGCCCAACAGTACCTGCGCGAGGGGAATTGGAGCGGGTACGGCCAGGAAATACAAAGGCTCGGCGAGACTCTGAAGCAGATGCCCGTCAAACATCCGTAGGGGCCGCGGACTGCGGCTGTTGCGTTGGCGCCGCTCGGAACCAACGCCAACTGCGAGACATTCGCTCTTACGGCGAAAACACAGGAGAACCTCGATGATGCTCCCACGCTTCGTCCGCACGCAGAAGCTTGCAGCGACTGCCGCGCACTTGATGGGTTTCGCACCGAAGCAATTGCGTGCCGCCTTGCGCGACATTTGCCTATTCGGCGCGCTCGCCGTTTTGGTCCTGACCTCGGGTTCCGTGCGGTCCATGGCTCAGAACCGACCATCGGCTGAACCGGCGAAAGGCGTCCAAATTCTGCTCCTCGGGACGCACGGCGGACCTTCCCTGGAAAAGGACCGGTCGGAGCCCTCCAGCCTGCTGATCGTCGATGGCCGTCCGTATCTGATTGATTGCGGCATCGGCACGATGCGGCGGCTGCTTGAGGCCGGCATCCGCTCCGAAACGATCAGGACGATCTTCATCACGCACAATCACCCGGACCACGCTCTTGGCCTTGTCGACGTGATGGCCAACGATTTCTTGAGCGTAGATTTTTCTCGCGATCCAGGCTCTGCGCGAACGTTCGACATTTATGGGCCGCCGCAAACGGCGGAGGTGGTGAACGCCGCGTACAGCTACATCCGCATCCCCTACGGCGTCTTTGCGGCGGAAAACCTCGGCGCCAGCACGCTCGTTAACCCGTTCAAGGCGCATAATATCGACCGCAACGGCCTGGTCTATCAGGACGACAAGATCCGCGTGACGGCTGCGGAAAACACTCACTACCAACTGATGGAGGCGAAATACCGCGCCAGGATGAAATCGTACGCCTACCGGTTCGAGACGCCTTACGGCGCGATCGTCTTTACCGGTGACACGGGCCCGAGCGATGCCTTGGCACAGCTGGCCAAGGGAGCCGACGTCCTAGTGTCAGAAGTGGCGGACCTGAGCGCGATGCCGAACGCCCAGCAGCGGCGGCCCGACGCGAATCGCCAGCCGTCGCCCAACGAGAGTGCCTTGGCCAAACATATGCAGATGGAGCATCTGCCCATTAAAGATCTCGGAGACATGGCAACCAAGGCGCGGGTGAAGGCCGTGTTGATGCACCATTTCGTCCCCGCCAACCACACGGAGAGATTCATAAGCGGCGTGAAGAAGTATTACGCGGGCCCCGTGTTCGCCGGTGAGGACTTGGCTCGGTACTGCCTCGGCGTGCCGGGCGGCGAAGCAGCGGACGCGCAAACAATCAGCCCTTGCCGCTGACGTTCGGCCCAATCGAAGTGCGCATGTTCAGAAGCCGCGTCCATGAAAATGGCGCTTCGTCAGCGTCAGGCCCCGCCACTAACGGCGTCGAAATGGACGACGGCTCACGCGAGGCCTCCTGCCACGTCGCGGAACTCTGGCGGGCCACTTATTCACCTACGTTGCCCGTATCCTCCAGACTAAATTGACGCCCGGCAGCGTCCGCGATTTCACCGACGGTGTTGCGGGCGTGTACGCCAACATATCGCCGGCAGCTTGCCTGTTCGGAATCGCAGGGAGCGACTCCATTGCCACAGGCGAGGATTGTTGACACGGGTTAAGTGCGTTGCTAGCGTAGCGGCGGCGCAGGTGCGCGTGTTCGGCGGCATCGGCGCGAATACTCCGAATATGGAACTTTTCGGACCGGTTTTACGTTGCTTGTATTGAGGCCCAAAGGTGAGGCAGTTGCGAGGCTGAGAAGGACTTGGAGCCCGACGCCCAACTGGTTCGATCTTGCCTCCGGGGCGACGGGCCGTCCTGGGAGGAACTCGTGCGGCGCCACACGCGGCGTGTCTATAACCTCTGCTACCGGTTCACGGGAAACGCGGCCGCGGCGGAGGACCTGAGCCAGGACGTTTTTCTGCGCGTTTACCGAACGCTTGGAAGCTACCAGCCTCAATACGGAGCTTTTGCGACCTGGCTCACCAGCGTGGCGCGAAATCTGCTAGTGGACCACTACCGCCGCACTCGCCGCGACCGGCTGACCGATTCGATCGAAGACGCCATGCCGCAACTGGAGGAAAAACATTCGATGACACGTGCCCCCGACCGGTTGGCGGAGGGGGCTGAACTGAGCGCGCAGTTGCAGCGCGGCCTCGCCCGGCTTTCGCCGGAATTGCGGGAGGCGGTAATCCTGCGCGACCTGCAGGGGCTCGAGTACAACGAGATCCGAACGGTGCTGCAGGTGCCGGAGGGCACCGTCAAATCGCGAATCAACCGAGGACGAATTGAACTGGCGCGGATTCTGGGAGAAATGGGAGTGCGGCCGACGTAGGAACCGGGGCATCTGGCGATGGACTGGAACTGCATAACGACGGAAGAGCGGCTGATCGATTTCCTCGATGGGACGCTTGCAGCCGAGGAACATGCGGCGTTTACGTCGCACACGGCTGCCTGCGCGAGTTGCGCGGGAATGGTTGCGCGAGTGGGAGGGCTGGTCAGCAAGATGCGGCAGGCCGCTCCCGTGGAAGAACCGCCACACCTCGTAAGCAAGATTCTGGCCGGGACCCGCGGCCCGCGGGGACGCGAGCGATGGTGGATTGGATGGGCGCCGTTGATCTGGCAGCCGCGGTTCGCGATGGGGCTGGCGACCGTGGCGGCGTCGCTGGCGATCCTGCTGCATGCGGTCGGCGTGACGCCGGGCGATCTCAAGAAGATCGATTACCGTCCGGCGAGCCTGGTTCGCGCGGGAAACAGGCAAGTGCATTTGAGTTACGCGCGGTGCGTCAAATTCGTGAACGACCTGCGCGTGGTGTACGAAATCGAATCGCGTATCGCGTCATCGCCGCCAATGGGGGACCAGACGGAGTCGGTGCCGGCGGTCCAGCCGAGGCCCGGGCATGAGTCCACATCGCCTGATTCGAACACGCGCGACAAGTCGCAAAGTTATCCGCGCCCGAGCCGGCGTGGGGCCCCGCAAGGCAGCGAGCTGGCAGTTCTGATTCACGCAAGCTTGGTCAACAACACCCCTAGGAGCCTGCTATGAAATGCGCCGTACATCCTGAAGTGGACGCCACCGGTTTCTGTCGCAATTGCGGCAAGGCGCTTTGCACGGCGTGCACGCGCGAGGTGCGTGGCGCGCTGTATTGCGAGCCCTGCCTCGCGGGCCTGGTAGCTACGCCGCCAGCGGAGCAACCGGGCGCCAGAAGCGACGTACATGACGTGCATCCGGGCGCGGCGCTTGCGCTCGGCTTTATCCCGGGTCTCGGGGCCGTATACAACGGGGAGTACATCAAAGCGCTGATTCACGTCTTCGTTTTCGGCGGGCTGATCGCGGCGCAAACCAGCAACGTGCCCGCAGGCTACCACGCTTTCCTGGGCATCGCCCTCGGCTGCTTCTATTTCTACATGCCGATCGAGGCCTACCGCACGGCGAAGGCGCGGCAGTCCGGTGCGCCGGGCACGGCCCCGGGAGTGCTCGGTGAAGCGGAGGGACGCAGGCCGACCGGCGCGATTATCCTTGTCGCGCTCGGGGTCCTGCTGCTGCTTGGGAATTTCGGGCTGCTCGAATGGGATTGGCTCGCCAAAGCCTGGCCGATCGCGCTGATCGTGCTCGGCGTGTGGATGCTGATTGATCGAATGAAGAAGCCAGCCTAGGGAATGAAACCATGGCGGACGAGAAAAAAACCCGCTGCCCATGCTCTCGCTGCCGCGTGCACACATTGATGGCTCCGATCATGCTGATTGCGATCGGCGCGATTTTTCTGGTCGGCGAATACACCCGATACGACTTTGGCGACCTCTGGCCCGTGCTGCTGATCGTGGCGGGGGGCGTGCTGTTCGCACAATCGCTGGCATCGCGTTCAGGACACATCGGTTCGTGAGAAGCCCGTGACCAACGGCAGACACAGGCGAAGCTCGATTTTCGCGGGCCTGCTGTTGATCCTGCTTGGATTCATTTTCCTAGCTGAGCACCTCGACCCCACGCTCGGAATCGGCCGCCTGATCCGCGTCTACTGGCCGGTCCTGCTCATCCTCTGGGGCGTCGCCAAGCTGATCGACCATCTTGCGGCGCGAAAGTCCGGACAGGCTCGCGCACCGATGCTCTCGGGAGGCGAGGCGGTTCTCCTGGTGGTTCTGGCGCTGATTCTTTCCGGATTTGTTTTCCGCGACTGGATTCGGGATCACTATCCCGATTTCGGCATCCGCGTGCCGCCCTTCCATCAGCCGTATTCACAAAGCCAGCATCTGGCCCCAAAGGCGATTCCCGTGGGGGCGCACGTGGTGATCGAAACGGATAGGGGGGACCTAACGGTCCACGAGGGCGAGGGAAACGAGCTGGCGGTGAGCGTGAATCAATCAGCCTGGGCGCCGAGCGAGTCGCGTGCCCTAGAGCGAATGAAACAAGCGGAAGTTGCCATCGAACAGGCCGGAAATGATTACGTTGTCCGTCCCGTGAGGCAAGGCGAATCCCAGCGCCGGGTGGACGTCGATCTCGACGTGGAGGTGCCGAAAACGTCGAGCGTGACTGCACACACGGCTCACGGAGACATCGATGCGTCCGGTATCACGAAAAGCATCGAGGCACGCACCGAGAGCGGCGACATCGAGATCGTTGACGCGGGGTCGGATGTGACCGCCACGCTGAAGAAGGGCGACGTGCGGATCAATCGCGCGGGCGGGAACGTGCGAGTGCTGGGACGCGGGGACGATGTGGAGGTTACGAATGTCTCGGGGGACGCGACCGTTGAAGGGATATTCCTGGGATCAGGGCTCGTGCGCAACGTGAAGGGAACCACGCGATGCACATCGCCGTGGTTGGATCTGACCGTAGCACAGCTGAGCGGAAAGCTCGAAATTGACGCTCGGCAGATCACGCTTTCCGACGCCGCCGGACCGGCAAAGATTGCGACTCACAACAAGGACATCCAGGTGCAAAACGTGACGGGGCGGCTGAACATCACCGACTCTCACAGCGATATCAAAGTGGGCTATTCCTCTGCGCCGCAAAACGACGTGAATATCGCCAACGACGCCGGAGACGTGGAGCTGACGCTCCCGGCCAACTCGACCTTTATCGTGTCAGCGGTGTCGCAATCCGGCAAGGTAGAAAGCGACTTCAAGGAACCGTCACAGCAAACAGCGAGCGACGAAGACACGGAGCGCCTGAGCGGTCAATTCGGGGGCAAGCCGGGAGTGCTCGGGCCCAGAATCACGATTGCCACCAGCTACGGAACGATCCGCTTGCGCAAGTCGGATTGATTGGCCTGTCTTGATCTCAGGCTGCGCGGTAGCTCTAAGCCGAGCCGCGCAGGCGCTGAAGGGTGGCAAAAAACTCCGGAAAAGAAACGGCGGCGCAATCGGCGCCGCGAACGATGGTGTCCCCTTCGGCCCCGAGCGCCGCCACCGAGAGTGCCATGGCGATCCGGTGGTCGCCCTGTGGATCGACCGTGGCGCCGCGAAGCTTTCCGACTGAGCGACCTTCGACGCGCATGCCATCGGGGAATTCCTCGACGCCCGCGCCCATCCGGCGCAAGCCCGCAGCCAGCGTCGCGATGCGGTCGCTTTCTTTCACGCGCAGTTCCTGCGCATCGTGGATCTCAATTCCCTGCTCCGTGAAAGGGCCCAAGGCCGCGAGCATGGGAAGTTCGTCGATCATCTCCGCCACTTGAGCGCCGGAAATTCGGCCGCCAGCCAGCGGCGCATAGCGCACCGAGACATCCCCGACCAATTCACCGCTGCGGGCCTGCACCGACGGAACGCGAATCGGTGCTCCAATGGAAACAAGGAAATCGAGAACGCGGGCGCGTGTGGGATTTAAGCCGACGTTGCGCAGCATCAACGACGATTCCGGAAGGACCAGCGCCGCGCCGATCAGGAACACGGCAGCGGAAAGATCTCCCGGAACGATGAGTTGGCGCGCGAGCAGCTTGCGCCCCGGGCGGATGCGAATGGTGCCCCGGCTGCCTTCCACATCCGCTCCAAACTCGCGCAGGGCGAGTTCCGTATGATCGCGCGTGCAGACGGATTCGCGCACCGTGGTCACTCCGTCGGCGTAGAGCCCTGCGAGAAGAATCGCCGATTTCACTTGCGCACTCGGAATGGGCGGGCTGTAGTCGATCGCGTGCAGATTGCCGCCGCGAATTTCGAGGGGGGCACGGTCGCCTTCCCGCCCCCGGATTTCAGCGCCCATCTGCCGGAGCGGCTCGATCACGCGCCGCATCGGCCTTCTGCGAAGAGAGGCATCGCCCGTGAGCGTCGAGCGAAAGGTCTGGCCTGCAAGGACGCCGGCCAGCATGCGCATCGTGGAGCCTGAGTTTTCCGCATCGAGCGCCCGGCGCGGCTCCTTCAAGCCATCAAGGCCTCGGCCCGTAATGCGCACGCGTTCGTTGCTCGATTCGATATCGGCGCCGAGCTGCTGGAGGCAATTAAGCGTGCTCCGGCAGTCTGCCGCAGAAGCATAGTTGGATATCTCGCTTCGGCCGTCGGCCAGCGCGGCAAGAATCGCATAGCGGTGCGAAATCGATTTGTCGCCCGGAAGCTCGACGGCTCCGTCTATAGTGCCGCCCGGCGAGATGACCTGTTTCCCCACAACGCGATTCTAGCATGCCCATTGCGCGGGCCTCTCGGTGCTACCGCCGGCGGCAGGCGTTTTCTTGACGAAACCCACGAATCCTGATACAAAGATCGATCCCGTACCGTAACTTCTCGCAAGCATAGGCTCCTGTTCCGGGAGCGTTCCTCCGGGGGAAGGATGCGATTGCTGGTGGCGACGGCGGACTTGCGGGTGCGGGCGAACGCTTTCGCGGTCATCTCGACGACGGGCAAGACCCAAACGAAGGCCTGAGCAATTCCTGATGACATTACTCGATGGAGGGACACTGATGCGCACCGGACTGGCAGCCGAAGGCTCGATTCGCCGCGGGTGGCTGAAGATGCGCGCGGCCGGCGCCGCGTTGCTGTTTTTGATGATGAACGCGGGAGTAGCTCGCGCTGCAGCCGACGAAACAGGGGGCGAAGCGAGCCTCAAACTGCCCGATCTGTCGCAGGTGCAGTTTCTCGGCGTAGACGGCCACAAGCTGCTGCTGTGGGGAATCCTTTTTTGCGTGTTCGGGCTGGCGTTCGGCCTGACCATCTACATGCGACTCAAGAATCTGCCGGTGCACCGCGCGATGCGCGAAATATCGGAGCTGATCTACGAGACCTGCAAGACCTACCTGATCACGCAGGGGAAATTCCTCTTTCTCCTGTGGATCTTCATCGCCGCCACCATCGTGCTCTATTTCGGCGTGCTGCTTCACTACGAGGCGATTCGGGTCGCCATCATTCTGTTCTTCAGCGTCGTAGGAATCCTGGGGAGCTACGGAGTTGCCTGGTTTGGCATTCGCGTGAACACGTTCGCCAATTCGCGAACGGCCTTTGCCGGTTTGAGCGGCAAGCCCTATCCGATCTACCAGATTCCACTGCGAGCGGGGATGAGCATCGGCATGATGCTGATCAGCGTCGAGCTGATGATGATGCTGATCATTCTTCTGTTTGTGCCCGGCGATTACGCCGGGCCGTGCTTCATCGGATTCGCCATCGGCGAATCGCTCGGCGCCGCAGCCTTGCGAATTGCGGGCGGCATCTTCACGAAGATTGCGGACATCGGCTCCGATCTGATGAAGATCGTGTTCAAGATCAAGGAGGACGACCCGCGCAATCCGGGCGTCATCGCCGACTGCACCGGGGACAACGCAGGCGATTCGGTGGGACCGAGCGCCGATGGCTTCGAAACTTATGGAGTGACGGGGGTCGCGCTGATTACGTTCATTCTGCTCGGCGTGACGAATCCCGTCATCAAGGTGCAATTGCTGGTCTGGATCTTCGTGATGCGCATTGCCATGCTGGTGGCAAGCGCAGCGGCCTATTTTCTCAACAATGCCATCGCGCATAGCCGATACGGGCATGCCGACGACATGAACTTCGAAACGCCGCTGACGTCGCTGGTATGGATCACGTCGTTCGTCTCGATCGGGCTTACCTATCTGATTTCCCGCTATATCATTCCCGAACTGGGGGGCGACACCACGCAATGGTGGAAGCTGGCGACGATCATCTCCTGCGGAACCCTCGCGGGCGCGATCATTCCCGAGCTCGTGAAGGCGTTCACGTCCGTCGACTCGCGGCATGTGCGCGAAGTGCTGAGGTCGGCGCAGGAGGGCGGCGCGTCGCTCGACATTTTGTCCGGGTTCGTGGCCGGCAATTTTTCGGCCTATTACCTGGGGCTGACCATGGTCGCGCTGATGGCGATCGGCTATCTCGTGAGCCTCGGAGGGCTCGCCCACCTGATGATCGCGGCGCCCGTTTTCGCCTTCGGCCTCGTGGCCTTCGGATTCCTGGGCATGGGCCCAGTGACCATCGCGGTCGATTCTTACGGTCCAGTGACGGACAACGCGCAATCGGTCTACGAGCTCTCGCTGATCGAGAGCATTCCGAACATCGCGCAGGAGCTCAAAGGAGAATTCCACGTGGACGTGAACTTCGCGCGCGCCAAGCATCTGCTTGAAGAGAACGATGGCGCAGGCAACACGTTCAAGGCCACGGCCAAGCCGGTGCTGATCGGTACGGCCGTCGTAGGCGCAACGACCATGATCTTCTCGATCATCATGGCGCTCACGAACGGTCTCACGACCAACGTGCAAATGCTATCCCTGCTGCACGCCCCCTTCGTCCTTGGCCTGATTACCGGCGGTGCCGTGATTTTCTGGTTCACCGGAGCTTCCACGCAGGCCGTTACGACAGGCGCTTATCGAGCCGTGGAGTTCATCAAGGCAAACATCAAGCTCGAGGGCGTCGAAAAGGCCTCGGTCGCAGACAGTAAGAAGGTAGTGGAAATCTGCACGCGCTACGCGCAGAACGGCATGCTGAATATTTTCATTGCCGTCTTCTTCGCCGCGCTCTCGTTTGCCTTCGTCGAGCCGTTCTTCTTCATCGGCTATCTAATTTCCATCGCCACCTTCGGCCTCTATCAGGCCATCTTCATGGCCAACGCCGGCGGTGCCTGGGACAACGCGAAAAAGATCGTCGAAGTAGAACTCAAGCAAAAGGGCACGCCCCTCCATGACGCTACGGTTGTCGGCGACACCGTGGGAGATCCGTTCAAGGATACTTCCTCGGTGGCGCTGAATCCGGTGATCAAGTTCACGACTCTGTTCGGCTTGCTCGCCGTCGAACTGGCCGTGTCGTTGACCGCTTCGCAGGGGAGCACCTCGCTGACTCATACGTTGGCGGCGGCGTTCTTTGTGGTTTCCTTGTTCTTCGTTTACCGTTCGTTCTACGGGATGAGGATCAGGGCGGGCGACGAATAAAGCGCCGTCGAAATTCGGTCTGGAAACACGGAGGGCGTCCGCCCTCCTTCTCGTGTGCCACCTGGCAAGCAAACGCGCGCATCCGAGCGCACGGATGGCACGCATGCCGATCGCCTCTGCTCAGCGATTTGTACTCACCAATGATGTGGGTTCTTCTCGTTCTCCGGCGTCATTCCGGAGAACTCGATGCCCATACCGTTGTCGGTGACGTGCCGCACGCTGCATTCCGCTTGGATGGACGTCGACAGACAGACGAATGTCAGTTTAGGGACGCTGCGTGGCGCAGGGGACTTTTGCTGCGGACGCGCATCCCTCCGAGGCCGATGAAGGTCGCGACTCCCTCGACCGGTGGCCCTGCTCCGTTGCGCGCAACGCGAATCTCGACCACCCCCGGCACGAAGACGCGTTGGTGGCGGCGCATATCTTCTCGGCTCATATTCCCCCTGCCCGCAAACTATGGTTGGCGTACCGCGCGAAAGCCGTCGAGGGTCCAGAAATCCTGGGCCTCGTCGTGACGCAACACGTAATAGTTGCCGTCATCGGCGAGGACGCGGAAATAGCTGGCATCGGGGGAATACCACCGGCCGTCGAGCTCCCGAACCTGAAACTGGCGGCCACGAAGGACAAAACGGAGAGGGCGTTCGTCCGCACGGTGCCCCGCATAACAATCGACGCGAATTTCGCTCATCGCGCCTCCGCGGGGTGGAACGCTGTCCACCGCAGGAAAACATCTGCTGCCCACGACCTCAGTCTACCAGTTTTGGCGAAAGCCGCAACGGTGGGAACAGCCAGGGCCTATCCAAGCGTCATGAGTCAGAACCCGCGTGTCGCTTCGCCGTGGCGAAATTCGGCGTTGTAGGCAGCGCCCAGAAACACAATCATCGCCGTTAGAAACATCAACAGCAGCAGACCAATCGCCGACGCCAAGCCGCGATACACCAAGTCGTAAGGCGTCCTCCGCACATACCAGCCGAAGAGAATATCCACCATCCACCACAGAACCGTCGAAATCAGAGCGCCCGGAAGCAGGTTTCCCCAGCCGCGACGGCCGGCGCGCCCGAGCCGGTAAAGCAGGACGAGCGTGCCCATGGCCAGCACGAAGACCGCCGCCGCGTAAAACGCCAGATCGATCTCGCGCGTCAGGAGGACAGAGCGAGTGTGCTGCAACAGCCATGCGCGCGTCTGCTTGCCAAACACTGTGAGGGCGACCACAGCCAGCATCGGCACGATCGTCAGACAGATCATGGCGAGAGCCCGAACCTGCCGCCGCCAATAGCTCCACTGCGGCAGATCCCCCTCGATGATGCGGAAGCCCTCGATATAGCCCACCATCATTTGCATGCCCGCGAGCAGCGTTCCGCCAAGACCTAGCACAATCCATCTCCAGGGATGCACCGTTTTGCGCACGAAGTAGGCAGTCACGACTTCCGAGCTGCCAGGGGGAAGAATCATTCTTAGCCGTGCGGGAATTTCTTTTAGGGCGTCGTGGAAGTGCGACGTGGCTCCCAGCAAACCGAGCGCCAGGAGAAGCAAGGGAAAGAACGCGAGAAACATGTTGAAGGCAATTGCTTGGCCGACGGTCACGCATCCCGGGAAGATCCGGCGGGTTGCGCGTAGCAGGTTTTTCGCAATCGACTTCATCATTGTCGGGCGCGATTATACGGAAACTTGGGCGAATCGCACGTTCTTTCGCTGCCGCAGACTGCCGGCTGACCGTGCCGGGGCGCTCGCAGCTGCGGTCCACGCGCGGCCTTGCAGAAATTCCAGAGCACAGAGTAAACTTCAAACACGAACGCCCGTGGACCCGCTCATGAGCGCATCCCCGGATTCGCTCAGGCGCCGCCCCATGACCACGCTGCCAAAAGCCACCGTGAGCCGCAGCCAAGAGGCTGTCCGCAAGCACAAGGAATACCTCTGGCCGGCAGTTACAAATTACTACCGGGAACCACTCGTGGCGGATCACGGTGCCATGCAATACCTGTGGGACATCGAGGGGAACAAGTATCTCGACTTTTTCGGCGGGATTGTCACGATCGGTGTCGGCCACTGCCATCCCAAGATAACCTCCAAGATCAAGGCGCAGGTGGACAAGCTGCAACACACCTCGACACTTTATCCCAACGAAGCCATCGTCTCCCTCGCCGAAAAGCTCGCGCAGATCACGCCCGGCAAACTGCAAAAGAGCTTTTTCACGAATTCCGGGGCCGAGGCGAACGAAGCGGCCATTCTGCTCGCGCGCATGGCGGGGCCTAGTTACGACGTGGTCGCGCTACGGCACGCGTATGCGGGTTCCTCGGCACTCACCAAGGGCATCACCGCCCAGGCAGCGTGGCGCAAGGGAGGAGTGATCGGCGTGGGCGTTGCGCATGCCGTGAATCCCTACTGCTACCGCTGCCCTCTGCACTTGAAGTACCCGGATTGCGGTGTCGCGTGCGCGAGCGACGTCGAAAACTTGATTCAGACGGGCACGAGCGGCTCGATCGCCGCCTTCATCGCCGAGCCCATCCAGGGCGTCGGCGGATTCATCACGCCGCCGCCGGAGTATTTCAAGATCGTTTACCGCATCGTGAAGGATTATGGCGGGCTTTTCATTTCCGACGAAGTACAGACCGGCTTCGGGCGCACTGGAAAGAAATGGTTCGGCATTGAGCAATGGGAAGTCGTCCCGGATATCATCACGTGCGCGAAGAGCATGGCCAATGGTGTGCCGGTGGGCGCGACGATCACCACCTCGGAACTCGCCGATAAATTCCAGGGGCTGACCATTTCCACGTTTGGGGGAAACCCCGTGACCTCGGTAGCGGCTCACGCCGTTATCGAAGTAATCGAGGAAGAAAACCTTCTCGAAAATACGCACGTGGTCGGCGGATATTTCCGAAACAGACTCGAAGAATTGAAAGATCAGTACGAGCTGATCGGCGACGTCCGCGGCATGGGCATGATGCAGGCGCTCGAATTGGTCCGCGATCGGCAGACTAAGGAGCCTGCGCCGGTGGAGACAACCGAATTGATGGAGCGGGCACGCGCGAACGGACTTCTCATCGGCAAGGGCGGGCTTTACGGCAACGTGATTCGCATGGCTCCACCGATGAATATCGCGAAAACCGACGTGGACGAGGCCATTCGGCTGCTCGATACGTCGCTCAGCGAAGTCCGAACGAGATAGCCAACTTACGTTGCGACTTGTTCTCTTAGGAGACTCTGACGCCAGGACTATTCGATCGGGAAATCTATCTGGACATTGAGACGCTGCGGCTCTCGCACGAGGTCGAAGGCGGTTGGGGTAACATCCGCGCATTCGGACTGGCGGTCGCCGTGACGTGGGACAACGAGCACGGCTTCCGGCGCTGGTTCGAGACCGACGCCGCGAAACTCATCGCCGAACTCGAGAGCTTCACGCACGTCGTCACCTTCAACGGCAACCGCTTCGATCTGGAAGTCTTGCGCGCGTACGGCCCGGTGGACGCCTTGCGTCAGCGCTCCTTCGACGTGCATGAAGAACTGCACAGGCAACTCGGACATCGAGTCAAGCTCGATCAGCTTGCGAAGGATACGCTCGGCACGGCGAAAGGCGGCGACGGGCTGAAGGCCGTGGAATGGTGGCGCGCCGGGCAACGGGATCGCGTCGCCGCGTACTGCGAGCAGGACGTGGCCATTTTGCGAGACGTCGTCGAGCACGGCCGCGCCAAGGGCTACGTCATCATATCCTCTCGCCAAGTCCGCGTGAGGTGGGATTAAACCCGGCTGGAATTTTCGAATGCCCTGCCCTGATGTATTCTTTGAAGTGATGCTCTGCCGGCGGATCATTTCTGTGCTTGCCAGGAACCTCCAATGCCGCCTTCGGACAGCGATGAAGACAGTTGCAGCAGTCATGATTTTGGCTGTTGCGAACTCCGCGGCGATCCCGGCCCTCGCAACCAGCAACGAATCGGATCGCATCCACTGGAAGCAAGTCCCTCAAGCGCAGGTAAAGCTCGACGACAAGACACCGCTCGCCTGGAACGTCTACCAACCGGACAAGAAGGACAAGAAGAAGTACGCGAGCCTGATCCTCGTATTGCTCGGGCGGCGGTATCTCATGCTCGATACCAAGGCAAAACGCGTCTACGAAGTAACGCCCACGGACCTCAGAGCCCAAGGAAAAGAATTCGAAAGCGATGATCTCGCCCTGCGATCCAGTCTGATTCCTACGAGCGAATGGAGCAGTCGCGACGTGGGCCCAGCAAAACTCATTCGCGTCACCCTGGGTGACTATGGCCGCGTCCTACGAGTGAGCTTGCCTCACCCGCCCGATCTCCGACCATTCTATTGAAGCGAAGACGACCCAAGTAATGCTCGGGCAAGCTTGAAGCCGAAATCCGCAATTCGGCGAACCGGACATCGGCATTTGATTTGCGACCTATGCGGTTAGCCTGTAGAACCTCTGGCCGTCTCGATTCTCGCTGGCCAGCTGCGCCAAGCCATCCAGGCGACGGTAGCGATCATGCCCAGCCACCCCAGCGCACGCACGGCGTGCGCGATCTGCGTATCATGCGCGAGCAGGCCCAGTCTCCCGAATAGATATGCCCAGTCGTGGATCACGTCGTCGCCGCTGCCGACCGTGAGGAGCGGTAATTCCCGTGCGCGTGCGTCGGCCATATACGTAGAGATCGGGAGAAACTGTTCGAAGAAGAAGAACATGCAGAATGCCGTTCCCTGGATCTGGCGTTGAAAGAAGAAATACCCTGCGAGCGCCAGCGGAACGCCCAATTGAAGCATCGTGCCGCCTGCGACCAACAAGAATTGCCCGAAAAAGCGAAACAGCAGATGGCCCCCCTCGTGGACGGGCACAAAGACGAGATCGATCATCAAAAGCGGGCCGCTGCCGCGGGCCGCTTCATACAAGAACAGCACATAAAACGCCGCGGCGAGGATCAGGGCAGCGCGAGACACAGGCCGCCAGTCATCCTCCAGAGCCTCAAAAAGCGGAAACCGTTCCTTCCATGATTCCGGTCGGCGCAAGGCAGCTATTCGCTCCACCGCAACGATCCAACCTGCGAACGAATCGATGCATTAAGCGCGCTTCCGAGAGTGTCATGACGTGTCATTTGTTCTCTTCGTTCTCCGTCCGTCGTGCCGGAGAAATTTCATCATAGCATCCGCCGTCCAGAGTCCGCGGGCTCCAGCCGAGGGGATGCAGCGTGGAATGCACCGGGTTCAACATGAGTCCGTGCCGAGGTTCTATCTCAGGGGGTAGCTGCCTTTCAATATCGGGCCGGTCAGTGCCTTGAAACGCCAAAGACCCAGGGGATGCCCGCCAAACCGCTTCTCACTTCCACGTCGATGATATCGCCCACTCGAATGCGGTCGAAGTCGCCGTTGCGGACTAGAATGCGCTCCCACCGGTGCCCGTCGCGCCAGGACGTAACAACGAGACGCCGGCTGGGCACCGGCCCTCGCATCGAAAATTTACCTATCACGCGCGCTTCCACGATTTGCGGCGCCCCGCGATCCAGCGCCCCGTTGGCGAACAGCAGGGCCGCAAGTAGCCAAGGCACCGGGATCAGGCCGTAGTAGACGCGCTTCAGTTTCTCAACTTCTGCGTGGCGCAGAGCACGGCGTTCGACCCAGATAGCCAAACCCAGGGTCGCGGCGAAAAGTACGCCCACGAAGATCAGGATTCCGTCGATCTCGAGCGCGGGGTAGCGTCCGCTCGCCACCACGAAGGCGATCGTACCCAGAAGAAAAATCGCCGTTCGGTTCAGCAGCCTGCGGCGCAGAGATAACTCGGCAGCCGACGAGCTAAGGCCGCAATAGGCGCAGACATCCGCGTCGCGCTCGGCTCCGCAATTTAAGCAGCGTGTCATTTGTCGGGTCGCACCCACCCGAAAAACAGATGATGCTAAGCAGTTCAGGGCAGGGTGTCAAACTCACCTTGTCTGGGCCGCATTCCCACAATTAGATACCGGCCCGCATCAGAGGGATTGTTGATCGCGGTGCGAGATCGTACGGTTCCCTACTTGACGGAGCGAACGCTGGTGGGAGAGGCGTCGAGGCAAACCATTGTTTCGTCACGGCCGCGCGCCAGAAACTCGCAGTCGATTTCCTGGGCGCTGCGGACGGCTTGATTGTAGTCCGATCCCGCCGCAGTAGCGCAATGAGAAGCACCCTTGTACGTCATGCAGACTTCGTAGCGCTGGCGGGTCTCTTGGAACGACGAGTACACCATCACGCCGAGAAAGGCGACCACTGCGAAAGCAATGATCCATCGGACGTGATTCGGTTTCTTGGCCATAATCCCTGTGGTTTAGCTTACCAGATGTGGCTCTATCTCGCAGGCTTCCCTTCTGAGTCCACACGGCGCGCCAGTTCCTGCCGGATGTACTTTCGCAGGTGGGTCGCCAGATTCTCGAGATTGGCAATCTCCTTTAGATCGCGCAGGGTAAGGTTTGGCAAAAATGCCAGCACGGACGGTACCGGCGTGTGCGGATTGCGGACCAAAGCCATTCGAACATTGTATTGGCGGGACCACTTCGAGTGCTGGGCAATCGCTGCGACCACACGCTCGGGAACTCCTGGCTTCGCCAGAACCTTCAGCACCTGGCTCTCCGTAAGGAACGCGTTGGCCAGCGCGAGTTTAATCGCCTGCGGATGCCCCTCGGCAAGAAGGGCTCCGGCCACGCGCGAGGGGCCGCGACGCGCAAGCGTGAGTTTTTCCCCCACGGGGAGATGCGGCACGCGCGTCAAGATCACCTCCTCGGCCACGCGGCGAATATCGGCTGGAGCCGACGGCAGCAAACTCAGGCGCGCGAGATCGAAAAGATAGAGCTGGCGCACGGTGGCGAGAGCGACGCGCTTCGGGGTGTGCGGATGCCGCGCCAGGCGCAGCCGCACGCCCTCGCTCGAAGTCCACTTCCCTTCCCGGGCGACAGCGCTGAGGACGCTTGCCGGTAGGTCGAGCCGCTCGAGTAACAACGTCACGTGCGCTTCTTCGAGATGAGGGTTCTCTAGCAGTGCCAGGAGAACGTCCTCGCGCGCTTCATGCACGAGAGATTTCAGTTCGTCGCTGGAAGCCGAGCGCGCCTGCTCGAGACGCTCTGTGGATTCAGGCGGCATTTCCCTGCGCGCGGGCCTCGCGAATAGCCATGCGGACGGCAGCCTCCGCCGGCGAGATTTCGACGGGTACCCAGTGCACGCGCGGCGAGACCTTCTTCAGTTCCGCTTCGATGGCGGCGTCGAAATATTCTGACCGGCCGTAAACTCCGCCCACTTTCGCCGCGGGAATTTCCCCATCGCCCCAGCCCAGAGCATTCACCACGGATTGCAGGAGTTTGGCCAGAGAAGCGGCGGCCGCCGACAGAATTGCGCGGGCCACATCATCCCCTTTGTCTGCGAGCTGCGCGACCAGGGGAAACGTTTTCGGAAAAACGTCATCCGGATTTTTGACGATCCGTTCCAGAAGCAAATCCCAGCCGTTCGACTGGTGCCACTCGAAAATCCGTTTGGAAAGAATCGTCTGAGGGCCGCGCCCCTCTTCCGCCCGAACGATGGCTTCGAATGCGCGCCGGCCGATGTCGAAGGCGCCTCCTTCGTCGCTAAACCACGGGCCGCGTCCACCGGCACGTGCGGTGCGGCCGTGGGAATCGCGTCCGAATGCGGCCGACCCGGTTCCGGCAAGCAGGATGATTCCTTCGGCCGTCCCGAATGCAGCTTCGAGGGCAATCTCCAGGTCTGTCGTCACACGGACTCGGGCGTTCGGATAGCCACGCTCGAAAAAGAGCGTCACACGGCGCGCCACCCCGGACCTGCCTGCGCCCCCCAGGCCAGCACAAATCCCACGAATGTGACCAGCATGAATTGTCTGCTGACTCAAGACCGAATCCACGGCCTCGCTCAGCGCGAACCACGCTCGGGCGTAGCCCGCGCGCGACGGATTGGATGGCCCGGCGACGGCGCGCGCCACGGCGCGGCCCTCGGCGTCAGCCAGCACACACTCCGTCTTCGTCCCTCCGCCGTCCAAGCCGAGAAAGTAGGTAGCGTCGGAAGGAAGACTTTTCTGTGGCATCACTCCCTCAGGTATGTCCCGGCCTGCACATCGAGTGTTAGTCCCGCGCCGCCGCAGATCGCGCGGACCCTTGAACCTTTCCAATCATCTCATCCACGGTCAGCACCTGAGCAAACAGGAAGCCGAGAGTGGCGCAGGTCGCCTTTTGAAGCTCCTCAGCCGAAGCGTCGCCCATCGCGGCCGTTGCAGTGCCGTCGCTGAGGAAGAACACGTGAAAATCTCGAACTGCGGCCTCTCGCGCCGTTGTCTCGCAGCATACGTTCGTAGCGACGCCGCTAATGATAACGGTATCGATGCCGCGCTTGCGCAGGATCAGCTCCAAGTCGGTACCATGGAAGGCTCCAAACCGAGGCTTCTCGAGCAAGATGTCGTGCGGATCCACAATGAGTCCCTTGTGCAGCGCCGCTGACTCCGAGCCTTTGTTGAGAATCCCCTCGCGGACCGGCGGGCTAAACTCGGCCAGCACGCCGAGATTCGAGCCGTCGCGCCGGACCACGATACTGGCATGAATGACGAGAATTCCGGCCTTGCGGCACGCCGCGGCCAAGCGATTGACGCGCTCCAAGATGACAAGCCCTTCCGGGGCCGCGATTGGAGAACCGTGGACGAAGCAGTTCTGCATGTCCACATTGATGAGCGCCGTGCGTTCGGGAACCACCGCGAAGTCCACCATGTGTTGCCTCCGTTGACCTGAAAACGGATTATCGCAGATGAGGGCAGCCTCTCGGGAGAGGGAATGATGTGCGGTCCCTCATCCGAGGATGCCCGAAGAAATCCGTGCGCCGGTGAAGTGAGGCACTACCAGTCCTCTCACGCAGCTTGACACTCTCCGAGTCCGGCGGTTAGCATCGCGCGGCCTGCCGGGCGCGGCGCAATGCGAATCAGCCCATTCGACTTCGCCATCATCCTGCTGTATCTCGCCGGCATCACGCTCTTTGGCGCCCGTTTTCGCCGCGGCCAGCAAAACCTTCGCGACTATTTTCTCGGCGGTCGCACCGCGCCGTGGTGGGCGCTCGCGTGCTCGATCGTCGCGACCGAAACTTCCACCCTCACCATTATCGGCACTCCGGCGATCGCTTTCGC
The DNA here is from genome assembly GCA_035576265.1 of Candidatus Polarisedimenticolia bacterium. GTDB lineage: Bacteria > Acidobacteriota > Terriglobia > Acidiferrales > UBA7541 > Palsa-295. Next base: position 6,600 of record DATLWP010000336.1, on the reverse strand, counting down.
TGGAAACCTCGGGTTCCTGCAGCTCGTGCTGGGCTACCTTGTTGCGCGGGTGATTCTCTGCGTCGTGCTGATCCCGCAGTATTTCCAGGGCGAATTCTACACGGCTTACCAGCTTCTCGAAAAGCGCTTCGGCGGGCGGATGAAGACGGCCGCGGCATCCGTTTTTCTCGGCACGCGTGCGCTGGCGGAGGGCGTGCGCATTTCAGCCATCGGCAAGGTCGTCAGCGTCGCATTCGGGACCGGCGATCGTGTGTCCATCGCCATCGTCACGGCGCTCACGCTCTTCTATACATTTGAGGGCGGAATGCGCGCGGTGATCTGGACGGACGTCGTGCAGTTCGCTCTCTACTTGACCGGCTCCGTGGCGGCGTTCTTTCTCCTCCTGCACAAGATTCCCGGCGGCTGGCCGGCCGTGTCGCATGCGGCTGCAGCAGCCGGCGGCAAACTTCACGTCTTCGACTTCACGTTCAGCTTGACGCAAAGCTACACGTTCTGGTCGGGCGTTCTCGGCGGCACGTTTCTCACCATGGCGAGCCACGGCACTGATCAGACCATGGTGCAGCGTCTGCTCTCGGCACGCAACGAGCGCGACAGCAAGACGGCGCTGCTTGCCAGCGGCGTCGTCATTTTCGTTCAATTCGCTCTGTTTCTCGTCCTGGGAGTGATGCTTTTCGTTTACGCGCAGCATGCGCTGCTGCCCGTGCCCGGCGGGGATGCCGACCGCATTTTCCCCGAGTTTATTGTCCGAAATATGCCCGCGGGACTGGCCGGCTTGGTGCTGGCGTCAATCGTGGCGGTGGCCATGTCGAACGCCAGCGGTTCGCTGAATTCGCTCGCCTCGTCGAGCATCATCGACTTGAGCGCAAATCGTGCCGCCACGGAGCATACGAAGCCGCTGGCTCGGCCTCGGAAAATGACTCTCGTCTGGGGCTTGGTGCTTGGGCTATTGGGTCTGGTCCGCTGGGGTCCCGTGCTCGTGGCAGGGCTGACGATTGCCTCGATTACGTACGGCGGCCTGCTTGGTGTGTTTCTTCTCGGCACTTGGAATCGCCGGGCCACCGAAACAGGCGCGCTGGTCGGATTTGTCACCGGCATTGCGGCGATGATCGCCGTCAGATTCCTGACGCCGCTCGCATGGACGTGGTACGTGCTCGCCGGGACGATTCTGACGTTTGTGGTTGGTTCGATCGCGAGCTTGGCGGGAGTTCGGCCGCCTGCGGCAAGAGATCGGCGAACATAAATCCGTCCCGTTCGACGATCTCACCGACTGTGATCGGCAGCATGCTGCGAAACATCGGCCCCGCGCTTGCGAAAGTATGGAACTCGCCGTTCTCACCGCAGGGATCGACACCGCGTGGAAGATCCGCGAGCAATTTCTCGTCAAAGCGGCGACCGGCGAATACGGGGTCGAGCCGTCGCGGGTCGACGCACGTGAGATACGCGCAAAGGCCGCCCGCAACCATCTCTTGTGCAAGCTGGCGCGTGTCCCTTCCCCAGAGCGGGAAAACGGGAGTCATCCCGCACCGCGCAAGCTGCTTCTCACGATAAGCGCGAACGTCCTCAAGAAAGAGATCGCCGAAGATAATGTGGCGAACTCCCTCGCCGCTCGCGCGCGTCATCGCGTCGCTCATCGCCTGTTCGTAGACCTCGTTCGGGCATGGCGACGGAATCGGCACCTTCACGAGCGGCAAGCCCGCTGCGGCGGCCTGCATTTCGAGCAAGCTCTCCCGCACGGCGTGCATTGCCACACGCGAGTGCGTGCGATTCACCGTCGTGAGCAGAGCCGCGACGTCATAGTCGCCGTCCTGACGCGCCGTCTGAAGCGCCCACGCACTGTCCTTTCCGCTGCTCCATGCGAGCCAGGCCTTCGGCCGGGCGCTACCCTGCGACTGAAACCCGCTTGCCACTGAAACCTCCGATTGAGCGTTTTGCTTACCCGCTTCGATCCAGCGCTCAATGATACAGGAGATATTTCTCGCGCTCCCTCCGGAATTTGTCGAGATCAGCGCTCCAGCCCGCGACGATTTCCGCGGGCGCCTCGCCGCGCTCCAAGTGCTCGAGCGTCGATTGCGACCCCAGCAGGTCAATGATCTTCGCTAGATGGAACCGCTCCGGGTACCACCGGTGGAGGACGTCCGCGATTTCAAGTCCCATGCGCATCGATCGGAGCGAGTCGCGGTCGACGATCGTGATGGTGACGCCCTGGCATGCCCGGCCGCTATAGATACCGTCGAGCGGAGTAAATTCCGCGGCTGAGAAACGCACGCCGGGGATCTTCCTTCGGGTCAATTCCGCCGCAAGCTGATCCGCGCGAATCCACGGCGCTCCCAGCATCTCAAACGGCGCTTCCGTTCCGCGCCCGACCGAAACGTCTCCTGCCTGAAGAATCTCAATCCCTGGATAGAGGAACGCAGCATCGACTGTGCGCAGATTCGGAGACGGTGCAGTCCAGGGCAGCCCCGTGCGGTCGTACGTCTCGCCGCGCCGCCAATTCTGCATCGCGATGATGTGCAAATCAGCGCCGATTTTGTTTTCCGCGTTGAACATTCGCGCAAGCTCGCCCATCGTCATGGCGTAGCGCACGGGCAACGGAAAGTATCCCGTGAACGATGTGCGGTCTGGGTCGAGGACCGGCCCCTCGATGACCTCTCCGCCAAGCGGATCGGGCCGGTCGAGAACGTAGAACGGAAGGTTGCTCTTCGCCGCCGCCTCCATGCAATACGCCATGGTCGTGATGTAGGTATAGAAGCGCACGCCTGCGTCCTGCACGTCGAAGACGAGCGCATCCACATTTCGCAACATCTCGGCCGTCGGCCGGCGCGTCGCGCCGTAGAGACTGTAAATCGGCAGGCCCGTTGCAGTGTCGGTCCCGTTTGCGACCGGCTTGTCGGCTCTGCCGAGAATGCCGTGCTCGGGACTGAAGAGCGCGACGACCTTCACGCCCGGCGCATGCGCCAGCACGTCAATCGTCCGCCGGCGCTGTGAGTCGACCCCTGTCTGGTTCGTGATCAGCCCGACACGCTTGCCGCGTAGCGGCGCAAGCCTCTGTTCCTCTAGAACGTCGATGCCGGTCTTCGTGCGTTCGGCCACGTTCGGGGACGACTTTGCCTGTTGCGCGCTCCATGCTATTGAAAGCGCGGCCACACAGACCGCCCGGGCGGCAAACAGCACAAAAAGGTGGAGAGAACGAAAACGATACATCGCCGAGGACGTTCGGTTGTGGCGCATCGAACGACTGCTATATACTGCCGCCGAATGCAGGCGTCAACAAAGAAGGCCCACAACGGATGCGATGCATAAATTGGGACTTTTTGCGCTGGCGCTGCTCCTTCTCATGACACCCGCCGTTCGCGCGCAACAAGCCATGTCCAAGAAGAGTCGCCGCTCAGCCTCGCAGACGGCCTGGGTGGAGCAAACGCTCAAGAGGATGACCCTGCGCGAAAAGCTTGGCCAGATGCTCATGATTTCCTACTTCGGCGCCTTCAGCTCCACCAAAAGCCCCGATTACAAGGAGATGCTTCGCCAAGTCGAGGAGAATCATGTCGGCGGCTTGATCGTCACCACGGACCGCGGCCCCCTGGGGATCGAGCGCAGCCAGGTCTATCCGACGGCCGCGATCACAAATGAGCTCCAGCAGCACGCCAAGGTTCCGCTACTCGTCGGTGCCGACTTCGAGCGCGGCACAGGCATGCGGCTCGACGAAGGCACTTCCTTTCCTTCTGCGATGGCCATCGCCGCGACGGGCGATCCGAACCTGGCTTATGCGGCTGGCAAGACCATCGCCATCGAGGCGCGCGCCGCCGGAGTCCAATGGATCTTCGCGCCGGATGCCGACGTCAACAATAATCCGGACAATCCGATCATCAATTTCCGGTCGTTCGGCGAGGATCCGAAGAGCGTAGCCGAATACGTCGCGCAATTCGTGCGCGGCGTCGAGGAAAACGGCGCCCTCGCCTGCGCCAAGCATTTTCCCGGCCATGGCAACGTCAGCGTAGACTCCCATCTTGCCCTCGCCGTCGTCGCGGGCGACCGCCGTGAACTCGAAAACACCGAGCTAGTTCCCTTCCGCGCCGCGATTGCCGCGGGCGTGGGTTCGATCATGCCCGGTCACCTGGCCGTGCCGGCGCTCGAACCCGACGCAAATCTCCCAGCCACGCTCTCGAGAAAGATCCTCACTGGCGTGCTTCGCGACGATATGAAGTTCCGCGGCCTGGTTGTCACCGACTCGCTCGAAATGGGCGGCGTCACGTCCCTCTATCCTCCCGGCGAGGTCGCCGTGCGGGCCGTCGAAGCGGGCGCGGATGTCTTGCTGATGCCGCCCGTCCCCGACGCCGCGATGGCCGGTCTCGAAGAAGCCGTCCGTTCGGGGCGTCTCTCGTTGAAACGCATCGACGCTTCGGTTCGGCGAATCCTCGAGGCCAAGGCGCGCCTCGGGCTCAGTCGCAATCGCCTGGTTGATGTGCCCAGGCTGAACGAGAAGTTTGCTCTCCCGGAATACGAAGCGCAGGCGCAAGCCATTGCCGACCGCAGCGTCACGCTGCTCCGCGACGCTCCGCGCCTCCTGCCGCTCGATTCCACGCGGCCTCTGCGCGTCCTGCTCCTTTCTCTTTCGGCCGACCCCGAGCCGTCCCCGGGGGAAGTCCTGGCATCCGAGATTCGATCGCGCGTCGATTCCCTCACTGTCCTTCGCGCCGACACGCAGTTCACGAGCGTCAGCAATCTCAAGCTGCCGCCGCCCGATAGCTACGACGTGGCGATTGCCGCCCTATTCGTGCGTGTGACGGACCGCAAGGGCCACGTCGGCTTCCCCGACGATCAGCGCGACTTCGTGAACCAATTGCTCGCGGCAGGCAAGCCGAGCGTGATGGCCGCATTTGGCAGCCCCTATCTCATCGAGCGTTTCCCGAATGCAAAGACGTGGCTCGCAGATTTCTCGACGAACGACGTTTCGCAGCGCGCCGCCGCCCGCGCACTCTTCGGCCAGGTTGCCATCACCGGTAAAATCCCAGTCAGTGTTCCCGGCGTTGCCCGGCGCGGAGACGGCTTGAGGGTGGCGGCGAATCCCATGGCACTCGAGCCCGCGCCGCGCGCCATGTCCGATCGCTTGAAGCCCGCTTACGATCTGCTCAATCGCGCCGTCGCCGACGGCGCATTTCCGGGCGGCGTACTCGCCGTGGGGTGGAACGATCGGCTGGCCATTCATCCCTTCGGCAATCTGGCGCAGGACGCAAAGTCCTCGCGCGCCATAGCGGGCACGCTCTACGATGTCGCTTCGCTGACGAAGCCCATCGTCACTACGACGGCCGTGATGATCCTCGCCCAGCAGAGGCAAATCGACCTCGACGCCCCTGTTTCGTACTATCTGCCTGAATTCGCCGCCACGGCGAAATCCGATCCCGACCCTGGCTGGCGCGCGCGTGTGACTGTGCGCATGCTTCTGCTGCACGATTCCGGGCTGCCGGCGCATCGCGACTTCTACGAACACGCCCGGGGCAAGGAAGCCATTCTCGCGCGCGTGCTGGCCGAGCCGCTGGTGCACGAACCGGGAACACATATCGACTATTCCGACCTCGGATTCATCCTTCTGGGAACGATTGTCGAACGCCTCACAGGCAATTCGCTCGACCGGTTCGCCACGCAGAATATATTCACGCCGCTCGGCATGACCGAATCTCTCTTCAATCCTCCGCGCAGCCTGCGCGCGCGGATCGCGCCGACCGAATACGACGCCGCCTTCCGCAAGCGCCTGATTCGCGGTGAGGTGGACGACGAAAATGCCTGGGCCATGGGCGGAGTAGCGGGTCATGCGGGGTTATTCTCGACGGCCGGCGATATCGCGGCGTTCGCGCAGATGATGCTCAACGGTGGTATCTACGCGCATCATCGCCTCCTGTCGCGCGCGACGATCCGCGAGTTCACCGCGCGGCGAATCGTCGGCGATTCGGCCCGCGCCCTCGGCTGGGACGTCCCGTCGGATCCTTCCTCGTCGGGCCGATACTTCTCGGGAAGAAGCTTTGGCCATATGGGCTTCACCGGCACGTCGCTGTGGATCGATCCAGAGCGGAAGCTGTTCGTAATCCTGCTCACCAACCGCGTGAGTCCCTCGCGCACCAACGAAAAGATCCGGGAGGTCCGGCCGGCCCTCCATGATGCCGTCGTAGAGGCGTTAGGTCTTGCGGCTGGGCAAACCGTCGGCCCATGACTCCCTCGGCACAATCTCATTCGAACTCTTTCCTGAGCATCACGCCGAGTTCTGCCGCCGCTATAATCGATTTTGGGGCGTGAGGCGGTCCTTGAACACAGCTAAGACAGAACAACGCAATGCCCGTTCGCGCGGGCTCGACCGAAAATCCACGCTCGAAATTCTCGAAGCTCTCAATCGTGAGGACGCTCGCGTCGCCCCGGCCGTACGCCGCGAACTCCCCGCAATTGCCCGCGCGGTGGATGCGATCGTCAATGCGTTTCGCGGCGGCGGGCGGCTCTTCTACGTCGGCGCGGGAACGAGCGGCCGGCTCGCCGTCCTCGATGCAGCCGAGTGTCCGCCAACCTTCGGCACGCCGCCTGAAATGGTGCAGGCAATCATCGCCGGCGGAACGCGCG
>DATLWP010000335.1:0-2583 GCA_035576265.1 Candidatus Polarisedimenticolia bacterium | reverse complement strand
AGGTAAACCGACGCGTAAAACGTATGGGCCGCTACAAGAAGCGCGCGGCGGGGCTTCCGCTTATGTCGCTGATGGACGTGTTCACTATTTTGGTGTTCTTCCTGCTGGTCAACCAGGCGAACGTCGAAGTTGTCGAGGCGCCAAAGACGATCAAGCTGCCCGACTCTGTCGTAGAAGCGAAACCACGACAGACCGTGACGATTCTGGTGAGCGCCGACGCCGTGATGGTTCAGGGTGAGCCTGTGGTGTCGACCAGCGATGTCCTCGCGGCAAAGAACGACGATATCGCACCCGTCAAAGCGAAGCTCGCGGAACTTCGAGGAAGCATCATCGGCATCAACACGGCAACCGTCGCGAAAAGCAACGAGGTGACGATCCTGGCGGATAAGGGAATACCGTTCAAGGTGCTGAAGAAGTTGATGTCTACCTGCACGAGCACGGGATATACCCGGATTTCTCTCGCGGTAAATCAGAAGGCATCGCAAGGTTAACGGTAAGACGACGTGAGCGCCGTTGTTTCGACAGCTCCCCAGGATCTGCACGAGCAGATCGAAGAAGTCCGCAGCCGCATCGAGCGGCTGAAGGGAAAACTCCGCGCCGTCGAGACGGAGCTGGAAAAGCTCGCCGCTGAGCGCGAACGCCAGCAACTCCTCGAAAATATCTGCCTGTCCCTCGAAAAGCTGGATGAACAGGGGGCGGCGCATCTGTTCTGGGGCGAGCGCGGACCGGCAAGAGACACGGCGGCGCACGTCGCTCGTGTGCGTGCCGCGATGGCAAGTTTTGCCGAGAAGATCGCAGAGATCGAACAGCGTCGCAAGACACTTGAAGACGATATCCAGAAGCAGCTCGCGACGTTTGATCTGCTGAGCGACGAGCTGCTCGAACAACAGGAACGCGCGGAAAACGAAAAGTACGAATTCGTCGTTTCACGCGACTTGGTACTACCGCCCTATGTACCACCTGTGATGCCGTGGTCCGAGCCTCCGGCGGATCGGCGGCGTTACCGCAAGACCCTGTTGCTGGCGCTACTGATCGCCTTGTTGTTCGGCTCGCTGGTGGGCCTCTGGACGCTACCGCTGCCCGAGAAGGCCAATGAACAGGAAATCCCGGAGCGTCTGGTCGAGCTGGTGCAGCGCACTCGGCCAACACCGCCGCCCCCGCGCCCGGTGGAACAGAAGAAGCCGGAAAAGCAGGAAGAAAAGCCCAAGGAAAAGACTGAGGAGAAGCCGAAGCCGACGGCCGAGCCGCAAAAGGCGCGAGCCAAAGCGGAGAAGTCCGGAATCCTGGCGTTTAAGAATTCGTTCGCGGCGCTGATCGATGACACCGCTTCGCAGAACCTCGGAGCCGATGCGCAGGTCAAGCAAGGCGGCGAAAAAGCCGTCCGCGATGCCCGGCGCAATCTGGTTGTCGCACAGGCCCGCGAGGGCAGTGGCGGGATCAATACCGCCGCGATCAGTCGCAATGTCGGAGGTCTCGGCGACAAAGTTGGCGGGGTCGCGTTCACCCGCGTTCAAAGTTCCGTAGGGAATCTGCAAGGCGAGGACCGCCCCCTCAGCGATTCACCAGGGCCGTCTCGCACCGACGAGGAAATACAGATCGTCTTCGATCGATACAAGGCGGCACTCTATCGGATCTACAACCGCGAGCTGCGTGTCGACCCAACGCTGCGTGGCAAGATGGTGCTGCGCATCACTATCGAGCCGAGCGGCGAAGTGTCGTTTTGCGTGATCGAGTCGACCGACCTCGCATCGGCCGCACTGAAGACGGAAGTGGTCGCACGCGTGAAGCGTTTCAATTTCGGTCCGAAGGAGGGCGTCCCGAAGATCACGATTCTTTACCCCATCGACTTCCTGCCAGCTACCTAAGGGAGGCCTGCGCACGTGCGACGCGGAACGGAGGGAGAGTCAGTCCGGCGGTTGGTGCCGGACTGCCGTACCGTCTTGATTTACGTGACGGTTTTCTCGCCCGCTTGCCACATCTCCTACGTGGCCGTCCCAACGATCCTGAGACCCTGCCGGCGGTAACCGGTGTGGCCAACGTCTCTTGCGCAGCGACTGAAATTGCGAAAATTTACAAAAAGAACGCTAGAGCTCGGCAACGGGTTTGCTGAAGCTTTGACCAAAGGAATCCGGGCGATCGCATTTCTCGCTGCCGTCGGCGCGCTGGTTTTGGCGGAAAACGTGCTAGCTGCCTGCCCGACGCTCAATCCGACCATTACCCATCAACTCAGCATCAGCTATTGCGAACTTTGCGGCATCGGTCAGGTCACGGTTCGCTTCAGCTATCCAGGCAACAACAATCCCGATCTCACTAATCTGGCGATAACGGAGAATTTGGGTGCTTCAGGGCTGACATACATTCCGGGCACGACGACATTCGCCGTGAACAACGGCGCTGCCCCTGCCTCCGTGGATCCCGTGGTCAGCGGTTTGAACGGTTCCGTTCTCACATGGAATCTTGGTGGCTACGTGCTTCCCGCCTCGCCGGGCGGTGGAGGCGGAACGCAGTTCCTCGACGTTACATTTCAGGTGCGGCGGGCCGATACGGTGACACAAGAGGGACTCGTCAGCGCAACTCGCACTG
>DATLWP010000334.1:0-10043 GCA_035576265.1 Candidatus Polarisedimenticolia bacterium | reverse complement strand
CTTGCCTTCGCATCCAGAGTTGGGTTCCGCAACAGCCTATCACATTCTTTCGCGCCGTCCTTTCGGTCCGTCTGAGCCGACCTTTGCCTCGGTGGAATTTGCCCTGTGCTTGCAGTATCTTACCTATCGCGAATATTGACGGGAGGACTGGAGAAATGGCCGACGAGAAAGAGGGTCAGGGCGTTCGCATGGTGAAGTGTGTCAAACTCGGCCGCGAATTGCCCGGTCTCGACCGCATCCCCTGGAAAGGCGATCTTGGGAAGCGCATCTACGACCATGTCTCGAAGGAAGCCTGGAGGATGTGGGTCGACCATTCCAAGATGCTATTGAACGAGTACCGCCTCAATCCACTCGATCCTCGCGCGCAGAAGATCATGGAAGAACAGATGGAGATGTTCTTTTTCGGCGAAGGCGCCACGCTGCCCGAAAGTTACGTACCACCGAAGCAGTAACTGCGGATCGCTTTTGGCGCGATGCGGAGGTAGCGCCGGAAGCGTGCTTTCGATACCATCTGGCTGACTTGATTCCAATTGATACCGGAGGAGTCTGCACATGGGCATGGTCACGGGCGGGGAGCTGATCATACGGACGTTGCTGCGGGCCAAGGTCAAACACATCTTCGGGCTGCACGGGGCGCACCTGGAGACTCTCTTCCAGTCGTGCCTCGATCATCACATCCCGATCATCGACACGCGCCACGAAATGGCCGCCGGACATGCCGCCGAGGCCTACGCCCGCTGCACCCGCGGCCTCGGTGTCGCGATGGCCACCGCCGGACCGGGCTTCACGAATATCATCACGTCGATCACGAATGCCTATCTCGACCGCACGCCGGTGCTCTACCTCAGCGGCTCCGCGAGCCTCCCCGAGGCGGAAACGAACAGCCTGCAATCCGGATTCGACCAGGTCGCCGTGGCCACGCCGATCACTAAATGGGCGCATCGGATCACCACGCCACAGCAAATCCCGCGGCTCGTTGCTCAGGCCGTCCGCATGGCGACCTCTGGCCCAACCGGCCCCGTGCTGCTCGATCTGCCCATCGACGTTTTGACGGCGACCGTCGATGACGCTTCCGTATCGGTGCCGGAAACGATTCTGCTCGACTCGCGCCCCTTGCCGGAAGCCCGTGCTGTCGACGACGCCATAAAACTGCTCGCCAGCGCCTCCCGCCCCGTGATCATGGTTGGAGTTGGCGCCTATATGTCGGACGCGGGCGAAGAATTGCGCGCGTTCGTGGACGCCACCGGCATTCCGGTGTTCTCGGATTTTCAGGCGCACGGGCTGTTGCCGAGCAGTCATCCGCTCTACGGCGGCACCTTTCACAAGATGGCGGATTTGTCCGCGCCCGCCAATCGGCCCGACATGGTGCTGGCCCTCGGCGTCCGTTTCGGCCTCTTCACCCTGGGCATGAGCGATTTGGAGGTTCCTCTGGCGGCGAAGATCATTCACGTCGAGATCGACGCAAAGGAGATCGGGCGCCTGCGGCAAGTTGCCGTCGGAATCGTTGCCGACCCGCGGGAAACCCTGCGCGCCTTGAACGCGCGCGCGACATCGCAGAAGTGGCCGGACTACAGCCTCTGGCAACAGACGATTCGTGACGCCAAGGTGGAGCGTCGCAAGCGGGCCGAGAACGATCTGAAGCGCACCACGCCTCCCATTCATCCATATCAAGCGGTCTCGGCGATCGCGGACAACATTGACGAAGGCACCATCGTGGTCGGCGACGGTGCGGAAGCTTATCACTGGATGAACGAGGTCATCCGTCAGAATCATGAAGGAAGCTACATCACGCACGGTTTTCTGGGAGCGGTGGGCTTCGGCCTGGGCCTCTCGCTCGGCGCGCAAGTGGCGAACCCCAAGCGGCGCGTGCTGTTGCTGGTCGGCGACGGCGCCATCGGATTCACGCTCACCGAGTTCGACACCATGATGCGCCACGAATTGCCTATCGTCGCCGTGGTCATGAACAATCACAGTTGGGCCGCGTCTCAGCATTTTCAGGAAATCGTCTCGGGAAAGGGCCGTCTTTCGGGGACAGAGCTTCGCGAAGCCAAGTATCACGAAGTGGCCGCGGCGTTCGGCTGCCACAGTCAATACGTGAGCGACATCAGGGACCTAGGCCCGGCCCTCAAAGCCGCCTTCGCCAGCGGCAAGCCGGCCTGCATCAACGTCGCCATCGACGTGGCGCCCCTTCCGCCCGAGCTGCACCTGCTCATGGCGCGGCACTAGGGCATCGCGCAGACGCGCGCGGCAAGTCCCATTCGATAGGGAGAAAGCATTTCAGCTATGCAAACGCGGCAACTGGGAAGGATCGGCCCGCCGGTTTCGGCGATCGGCCTCGGTTGCATGGGCATGTCGGGCATGTATGGCCCAGCCGACGAGCGCGAGAGCATCGCCACGATTCACGCTGCCCTCGACGCCGGCATTACGCTCTTCGACACGGGCGACTTCTACGGCATGGGTCACAACGAGCTGCTGCTACAAAAGGCGCTCACCGGCGTCCCGCGCGACCGCTATTTCATCGGCGTGAAATTCGGAGGGATGCGTGGCCCGAACGGCGCATTCATTGGCGTCGACGCGCGCCCTGCGGCCGCAAAAAATTTTCTCGCCTACACGCTCCGCCGTCTCGGCCTCGATTACGTCGACCTCTACCAGCCCGCGCGCGTTGATCCCGCCGTCCCCATCGAAGACACCGTCGGCGCCATCGCCGAAATGGTCAAGGCCGGCTATGTGCGCCACATCGGCCTTTCCGAAGCGGGAGCCGAGACGATCCGCCGCGCCCACGCCGTGCATCCGATCGCCGCGCTGCAGATCGAGTATTCGCTCGTGTCGCGCAGCGTCGAAGCGGACATACTGCCCACGCTGCGCCGCCTCGGCATCGCCCTCGTCGCCTACGGCGTCTTCTCGCGCGGCCTGCTCACAGGCCATGTGCCGAGCCGCAGAAGTGCTGAGCAGGGCGACATCCGCGCTCATTTCCCGCGATTCCAGGGCGAGAATCTGACGCACAATCAGGAGTGGATCGCACGCTTGCGCCAGATCGCGCAAAGCAAAGGGATCGCCGTCGCACAGCTCGCCGCCGCGTGGGTGCTCTCGCGTGGCGGCGATATCATCCCTCTGGTCGGTGCGCGCCGGCGCGACCAACTGGCGGAGTCGCTGAAGTCTTTCGAAATCTCGCTCTCGCCCGAGGAGCTCGCGGCCATCGAACGCGCGGTGCCGCAGGATTCCGTTGCGGGCGACCGCTACGGCCCCGAGCAGATGCTGGCCCTTGATAGCGAACGCCCTCGCGGCACCTCACACTCCGCGCCCTAGACCGAAATTCGAGCCGCCATCGAGAGCTTCATCTACTCATGGCGCGCAACTAGCACTCCGCCTCGGCTATCTTGAAGAGGGAGGCGGTGTGCGATGCTCCGCTGCTGCGGCAGCGGCATCGGCCGCGCTCGCATCGTCGAGCAATCGGACGGCCTCCGCGCTCAGCTTCAGCTCGGTCGCTCCGATCAGTTCCCGCAATTGTTCGAGACTGGTCGCGCTGGCGATCGGCGCGGTCACTCCATGCGCAACCAGCCATGCGAGAGACACCTGCGCCGGCGTCGCGCCCAATTCCGCCGAAACCTTGTCGAGCGCCTTCAGGATGCGGAATCCGCGTTCGTTCATCATGTCCTTCACGCGATAACCGCGCGCGCGGCCTTCGAGATCTTTCTGTGAACGGTACTTCCCGGTCAGAAATCCGCTGGCAAGCGAAAAATAGTTGATCACGCCGATATTCTCTCGGCGGCACAATGTTTGCAGTTCGCCCTCGAAATCGAACCGGTCGTACAGGTTGTACCACGGCTGCAGACTCTCATACCTTGGCAGCCCTTTCGCCGCGCTCACCTTCAGTACCTCCGCCAGACGATTGGCTTTATAGTTCGACGCGCCGATCGCGCGCACCTTTCCAGCTTTGATCAGCTCGCCAAACGCCGCGAGCGTTTCCTCAAACGGCGTTTTGTCGTCATCTCGGTGCGCCTGATAGAGATCGATGTAGTCCGTCTTCAACCGCGCCAGCGAGCGCTCCACCGCTCTCAGAATATAGGCTCGCGAGAGGCCCTGCTCTCCCGGCGCCATCTCCACGCCAAGCTTGGTCGCGATCAGCACCTTCTCCCGATTCTTCCGCTGGGCCAGCCAGTTCCCTATGATCGTCTCGGACTCGCCGCCCTGGTGCCCCGGAATCCATTTCGAGTACACGTCCGCCGTGTCGATCATGTTCAGCCCGGACGCCACAAACGCGTCGAGCACTTTGAACGACGTCGCCTCGTCCGCCGTCCACCCGAACACGTTCCCGCCGAGCACCAGCGGGCCGACTTCCAATCCGGAGTTTCCAAGTTTGCGCTTGATCACGTCTATTCTCCTCGACCGTTCTTATGGGCATCTGCTGCCCGCAGCCACGCCGCAGGCGCGCCGGACCTCGTAGGCAATCGGCCTCACGGATATTAGTTGAGGAGCGGGCCGCGCCGCAACCGCCGATCCGTCCGCCATCGGTCGCCGGTACGACGCCCGCTAAGTTCCGTGAATTTTCTTTGACACCCAGGCCGCGTCCATGCTATTTGCCGCCTGCAGAACGCTCCTCGTTGCCAGGGAGATGAAGACTCGCATGCAGTCCAGGGGCTTTCTGCAGCGTCTGTGGAAGTTCGGCAGAGCCACGAGGCAAATGCTCGCCTGGAGAGGACACGGAAGATGAAAATGAACCGCAGGAAGTTCCTCGAAAGTTCGTCGGCACTGCTTTCAACGGGCGCGCTCGGCGCCGCCGCGAAAGCTGCCGCGGGAGCCGCGCAGCCAAGGCCCGCGAAGAAATACCGTCTCATCGCCACGGAGGAAGCATTCGCCTCGCCCGAACAGGTGAGCTTCTTCCGCAGCGCCGCCGGCACCGAGTGGCACGATCCGGACATGAACATGTGGCGAAGTTTCTTAAGCAACGCGCCGCTGCTCGGCCGTCTGGTCGATCTCGAGCACGAGCGCCTCGCGATCATGGATCAGTTCGGCATCGACATGCATGTGCTCTCGCTGACCTCTCCCGGCGTGCAAATGCTCGACGCCGACGGAGGCACCGCGCTCGCGACCTCCGCCAACGATCTCCTGGCCGAAACGATTAAGAAGCACCCCACGCGCTATGCCGGCCTCGCCAGCTTCGCCCCGCAGGACCCCAAGCGCGCCGCCAAGGAGATTGAGCGGGCCATCACCCAGCTGAAATTGAACGGCCTGATCGTCAATTCCCACACCAACGGCGAATACTACGACGATCCGAAATTCTGGCCCATCTTCGAAGCCGCCACGGCGCTCAACGCCGCGATTTATATCCACCCCCGCAATCTGCCCGAGCACGCGAACGACATTTTGCAAGGCGCTCTGAGTCTTGACGGCGCGATCTGGGGCTTTCAGGCGGAAACCGGGCTCCACGCCATGCGATTGATCGTCGGCGGCGTCTTCGACCGATTCCCAACGCTCAAGATCGTCCTCGGACACATGGGCGAGGCGGTTCCCTACTGGCTGTATCGCATCGACTACATGTACAACGTCTACACCAGCCGCGGGCGCAGTGCGCACAAGATCAGACGCAAGCCTAGCGAGTACGTGAAGGACAATTTCTTGATCACCACGAGCGGCGTGAATTTCCACCCCACGCTCAAGTACTGCCACGAGGTGCTCGGTCCCGACAACATCATGTTCGCGATCGACTATCCCTACCAGGAAACCGAGGGGGCCGCGAACTTCATGAACACCGCTCCGCTGCCCGAAGCCGATCTCGAAAAAATCACTCACGGCAACGCGGAAAGGATCTTTCACATTAAGGCCGGATGACTTTTGGCCCTTTGGGCCCTTATGGAGGGGGTTCCCACAGGATGCTCGACGGCCTCCAGGAGTGCCCGCAGGCGTGACATTTCCAGCCAGGCCGCGTGAGAGCAAGCGGCGGCACAAAACCCAGCAACCAAAAGCCCAGAAAACTGAGGTACGCTCCCTTCTTCACCAACTCACGGTAGGAAATATCGAACGACCCACACTTCGGGCAGCGCGGCTGCCGATATTCCCCTACTCCCTCGACATGGAACGACTCGACGTAATCCGGTTCCAGCAATTCCGCTGCATCTGCGTCCTCCGGCCGTACCCAAATCTTCACTCCTCGCAACGCCAGTGTCCAAAACCAGTTCATGCGAATCGTATGCTCGTCCACCAGGAAGCATTCGATCCCAGCGGACTCGAGGACTCTCTTCAACAAAAGCGCCTCGGGCAGGTATAGGAAAGTGCGGAGAATGACGGGAGCCACTGGTCCTGCCTCCGCCCCACCTAACTCATCGACCACAATGTCCAACCCTCTTCGTGTGATCTCGAATCGCAGCGCAGCTTTCGCTTGCTCGGTCAGCGAGCGCACATCCTGGGCGAGTTGTTGCAGTTCGCCCTCGCTCAGTTTGGAGTACTGCTCCGCCAGTCGTCGCTCTTTGTCGGAGTCTCGACGCGCCATGGTGCGGGCAATATACGCGCACCGCATGCCAAATCCAAGCCGCGCACGGTCCCGCTTGTAACTCAACCCACATCAGTACAAATGTGTACACGAACAACCGCTTGCGCAGCGCCCCTTCCCTCCCTCTTTCGTGACGTACTTGATCGAATTCGACAACGGGCGAGACGCAAGAAATCGCTGGACATGTCCCCGTCATCCGTCTCTCCTGGTGGACTGCATCGCCTCGCCCTCATCAGCGCTGCAGAGATCTGGCTCGGCAGACTGTTGGACCCTCGCCGGAGTCCTTCCGCTCGCGAAACTCATTTCCCGAAACCGCGAAAATCGGCAAAGCCCCGCTCCGCAAGTGAGTTAAAATAGAGGGCTTTTCTAGGAGAGGAGACTTCATTCCGGCATGAGTCCTGTATCGAAAGATTCCTTTTCATCGCGCGCGACGCTGCGGGTCGGCAGTGAGTCCTTTGAAATTTATCGCTTGGAGGCGCTCGCCAAGGCTGGTGTCGGCAACGTGGCGCGCCTGCCCTTTTCGCTGAAAGTGCTGCTCGAAAATTTGCTGCGCCACGAGGACGGCCGCTTCGTCCACGCGGACGATATTCGCGCGCTCGCGAGTTGGGAACCGTCGAGCACCGCGCAGAAAGAAGTCTCCTTCATGCCCGCGCGCGTCCTCCTGCAGGATTTCACGGGCGTCCCGGCCGTGGTGGACCTCGCCGCGATGCGCGATGCCATTCGCAAGCTCGGCGGCGACGCTAAGAAGATCAATCCCCTGCTCCCCGCCGAGCTGGTGATCGACCATTCCGTGCAGGTGGACAAATTCGGCACTCCCGACGCCTTCGCCTTCAACGCGGATATTGAAATGAAGCGCAATATCGAGCGCTACGCCTTCCTCCGCTGGGGCCAGAAAGGTTTTCAAAATTTCAAGGTCGTTCCCCCGGACACGGGCATCTGCCACCAAGTGAACCTCGAATATCTCGCGCGCGTGGTCTTCAGCGACAAACAGGACGGCGCACACGTCGCGTTTCCGGACACGGTGGTCGGCACCGACTCGCACACGACGATGGTCAACGGCCTCGGCGTGCTCGGTTGGGGCGTCGGCGGGATCGAAGCGGAGGCCGCCATGCTGGGCCAGCCCGTCTCGATGCTGATTCCCGCGGTGGTCGGATTCAAGCTGCACGGGCGGCTGCCTGCGGGCGCCACGGCTACGGACTTGGTCCTCACGGTCACGCAGATGCTGCGGAAGAAGGGCGTCGTCGGAAAGTTCGTCGAATTCTACGGCACGGGGCTTTCGAGCCTCACTCTTCCCGACCGAGCCACGATCGCCAACATGGCGCCCGAATTCGGCGCGACGATGGGCTTCTTCCCGGTGGACGCCGAGACTCTCGCATATCTTCGATTCACCGCGCGCAGCGATGAGCGAGTCAAACTTGTCGAGGCCTACACGAAAGAACAGGGTCTCTTCCGCACGGACCAGACGCCGGACCCAATCTTCTCCGACCGGCTCGAGCTCGATCTCGCAACCGTCGTCCCCACGATGGCCGGTCCCAAGCGTCCGCAGGATAGCGTGCCGCTCACGCAGGCGAAGGCCGCGTTCGAGAAATCGCTCAGCGCGCCGCCCAAGCATGTCGCCGTTCAGAACAATGGCGACAAATTCGAGCTGGCCGACGGCTCCGTCGTGATCGCCGCGGTCACGAGCTGCACCAACACGTCCAACCCCTCGCTGATGCTCGGCGCGGGGCTTCTCGCAAAGAAAGCGGTCGAGCGCGGGCTGAGCGCGAAACCCTGGGTGAAGACCAGCTTTGCGCCGGGCTCGAAAGTTGTGACCGATTACATCGAAAAGGCCGGCCTCTGGCCCTACCTCAACGCAATGCGCTTTCATCTTGTCGGGTACGGCTGCACCACGTGCATTGGCAACAGCGGCCCGCTGCCCGACGCCATCGGGAAAGCCATCAAGGACAACAATCTCGTCGCCGTGTCCGTGCTTAGCGGCAATCGCAATTTCGAGGGGCGCGTGCACCCGCTCTGCCGCGCCAACTATCTCGCCTCGCCGCCGCTCGTGGTGGCCTACGCTCTGGCCGGCCGCATGGATTTCGATATCGTCAACGAGCCCATCGGCAAGGACAAGTCGGGGAAACCCGTTTATCTGCGCGACATCTGGCCCACGCCTCAGGAAGTCGAGGCGACGATGCGCAGCTCGGTTACGAGCGAAATGTTTGCGCGGCAATACGCGGACGTCTTTGCCGGCGACGAGCACTGGCGCGCGCTGCCGATTCCTGAAGGCGATCTCTACGCGTGGGATGCGGATTCGACGTACATCAAGAATCCGCCGTATTTCGAAAACATGCCGCTCAAGCCGGCGCCGCTCGCAGACCTGCGGGGGCTGCGCGCGCTCGCCGTGCTGGGCGACAGCATCACCACAGACCACATCTCTCCTGCCGGCACGATCCCCCCGGACAGCCCGGCCGGAAAATATCTGATCGCGCACGGCGTGCACCCCAAGGATTTCAATTCCTATGGCGCCCGCCGCGGCAATCACGAAGTGATGATGCGAGGGACGTTTGCGAACATTCGCTTGAAGAATCTGCTCGCCCCCGGCACCGAGGGCGGCTGGACCACCCACCAGCCGAGCGGCCAGAAAATGACGATCTACGACGCGGCCATGCAGTATCGCCACGAAGGCGTGCCGCTCGTGGTGATCGCGGGGAAAGAATACGGCTCCGGATCATCGCGCGACTGGGCCGCCAAGGGGACGATCCTGCTCGGCGTGCGCGCGGTGCTGGCCGAAAGTTTCGAGCGCATCCACCGGAGCAATCTGGTCGGAATGGGCGTGCTGCCGCTCGAATTCGTGGCGGGAGAAAGCCCGAAATCGCTCGGCTTGACCGGCCTGGAAGTCTTCGATTTCGAAGGTTTGGCTCAGAATTTCGAGCCGCGCAAGAAGATCAAGGTGCGGGCGCGCGACGCCAATGGCAAGGAGACGAATTTCACGGCCATTGCGCGCGTGGATACGCCCTTCGAAGTCGCCTACTACCAGCACGGCGGCATCCTGCAGTACGTGCTGCGCCAGATGCTCTAGCGGCGGCGCGGGCAAGTTACCGGCGAATGGGTGGCGCAATGCGAGCGTTCAGGCGCGCCGCCCTGCGAGGTGCGGCCCGGAGTCGTCTTTCAGGCGCAGCCGCACCAGCGGAGCGGCCACTGCGTAGACACCCGCGCAAACCACGAGAAACCCGAGACACGCCAGCCAGAATTCCGCTCCATGCTGCCGCAGCACAACCAGCGCGATGTCTCCCAGTCCAAAGGAGAGCATGAAGAGAACGATGGAGCACAATGCCTTCGGACAGAGACTTGCGTGGCAATGCGGACAAACGATGCCGGACAGGCCCGTAGCGGTCCAGAGCGCTAGCGACGGAACGCGACCCTTGCATTGGGGGCAGGTCATCGCTGGCGACCTCCTTACATACGAAGCGCCTCGATCCGTGGCAGGACCGCGGACACCCCACCCTCTCCGAGCCGCACTCTACCACATTTCTTGCTCTGTTGGGCCAACTGCCGCAGACTTTCTGGGCTGCGT
>DATLWP010000333.1:0-10656 GCA_035576265.1 Candidatus Polarisedimenticolia bacterium | reverse complement strand
CGAGCGGCGACAAAACATTGTGGATCGACATGGAGCAGAGCCCGTACGTGGACGTCACGCTCGAGCTCTATCGCCGAGCGCGCGTGGAGCATCGCAACACGGGCGTGTGCGTGCAGGCATATCTTTACCGCACGGAGAAGGACGTGGAGTCGCTGATTGCGATGGGCGCGGCCGTGCGGCTAGTGAAGGGCGCGTACAGCGAGCCGCGCGAGATCGCGTATGAGAATAAGACGGACGTGGACGAAAACTTTTTTCGTTTGGCGCAGATGCTGCTCGGTCCCGAGGCGCAGCGGGCAGGAGTGCGCGCGGTGATGGGAACGCACGATCGAAAGCTGATCGCCCGCATCATCGATTGGGCCGCATCCCAGGGAATCCCCAAAGGGCAGCTCGAATTCGCGATGCTCTACGGCATCCAACGCGCGGAACAGTTGCGTTTGGCACGCGAGGGCTATCGCAGCGTGGTGCTCGTGTCGTACGGGTCGTATTGGTTTCCGTGGTTCATGCGGAGGCTGGCGGAGCGTCCGGCAAACGTCTTTTTCCTCGCGCGAAATCTGTTTTCGTCGTGAAGCCTTCGGGGAGTGCGGCTGCGTGGCCGCGTCGGCTATCGATCCGAAGACGGGCGTAAACTCGTAGCTCATGGTCGAGATCGCATCCACAGATCGCGTCTTTATCCTCACCGGGGCGGGAATCAGCGCGGAGAGCGGCATTCCGACGTTTCGCGGCGAGGGCGGCCTGTGGCGCAGCTATCGCGTCGAGGAAGTCGGGACGCCCGAGGCCTTTCGCCGCGATCCCCGGCTCGTCTGGGAATTCTATTCCATGCGGCGGCGCGTGGCATCGGCGGCGAAGCCGAATGCCGGTCACGCCGCTCTGGCGAAGCTCGAACGCGCTCTCGAGGATCGACTCTTTCTTTGCACGCAAAACGTGGACAGCCTGCACGAGCAAGCGGGTTCGAAGCGCGTGACGCACATGCACGGGGAGCTTTTCAAGAGCCGCTGCGACAGTTGCCGGCGAGCGCCTTTCGACGACGCCAACACGTACGAACCGCCTGCAGAAATTCCGCGTTGCGAATGCGGCGGCCGCATTCGCCCGCACATCTGCTGGTTCGGCGAAGTGCCTTTCGATCTGGATCGAATCTTTCAGGCTCTCGAGGAGTGCACGGTATTCGTAGCGGTGGGAACGTCGGGCGTGGTTGAGCCTGCCGCGAGTTTCGTGGCACACGTCCGGCGCCGCGCGCGAACGATCTACGTAGGTCCGGAGGAACCCGCCAACAAATTCGCATTCACGGAATGCCACCTCGGAAAGGCCGGCGAGATGTTGCCGAATTTGTTTCCCGGCTGAGAACCTCGGCGAATTGAAGCAATACGTTCTTCTTACATCGCCCGGAACACAGCGGGCGGCTTGTCTGTACGCTCAAAGGACGATATAACAGCAGCCTCTTGCACGCTCGAACGCTTGCCCCGAAGGAGCCGTTTAAAATATGAAACAAAGCGCGAACCGGATCCTAACGACCCATGCCGGCAGCTTGCCGCGTCCGGCGGATCTCATCGAGATGTTCCGCGAGGAGGTGCCGCCCGCGAAGCTCGAGCCTAGGCTCACGAACGCCGTCAACGACGTCGTGCGGCAGGAGGTACAAGCGGGCATAGACATCGTCAATGACGGCGAGTTTGGGAAACCCACGTCGGATGAGGTGGATTACGGCGCCTGGGCCACCTACGTGTACCAGCGCGTCAGCGGCTTCGAAATGCGCGACGTGCCCCCGGACATGATCGCAAAATCTCTCTTTGGCGCCAGCAAGGACTGGATCGATTTCGCCGAGTTCTATAAGAGCGGAGGAGCCGATGTCGGCTCTTCCTCGCGGCCGCCTCGATTCCCGGCCAACGTCGGGCCAATCCGATACACGGGCCAAGAGCTGATTCAGCGCGATATCCGGAATCTGAAGGCCGCCCTTGCCGGCAACGATGTGGAGCAGGCTTTCATGACCGCAGCAGTGAGCGGTGTCACGTCCTATCTGCCCAGCGATTACTACAAGCACCCCGAAGAACAAGCCGTCGCTGTGGCGGAGGCCATGCGCGAGGAGTACAAAGCCATTACCGATGCGGGAATCCACGTGCAACTGGATGATCCCATCCTGGTCAATGAGTACGAACTTCGCTTCTCGATCACGGGAGACATGCTTGCCTATAGGAAATGGGCCGAGGCGCACGTGGAATTGGTCAACCACGCCCTGGCAGGCATCCCGCAAGAGAAAGTCCGCTACCACGTGTGCTGGGGCAGTTGGAAAGGCCCGCACAGCGCCGACCTGCCGCTCCGGGACGTGATTGACCTGATTCTAAAGGTGAAGGGCAGCCAGTATTCCGTCGAGGCGGCCAATCCGCAGCACGAGCACGAGTGGAAAGTTTGGAAAGAGGTCAAGCTCCCCGCGGGCAAGGCGGTGGTTCCGGGAGTCGTGACGCACAAGACCAATATCCTGGAGCATCCGGAAGTAGTCGCTGACCGTATCCTGCGATACGCGGAAGCTGTCGGCCGCGAAAGCGTTATTGCCGGCACGGATTGCGGGATGGGCGGTCGCATCCATCCTAAGCTAGCCTGGGCCAAGCTGCGCGCACTCTCCGCCGGAGCAGCGCTGGCGAGCAAGCGGCTCTGGGGCCAGCCGACTCATTCGGCATAGGTCCCGCTGCACGGCGGAGCGTTCTTCGTAGCAAACGGACCGTCGGGTAGGCCCAGCTTGAAGCTGGCTTCGCGGCGCACGCCCGGCGCCGCGCGCGAACGATCTACATCGGCCCAGAAGAGCCCGCCAACAAATGCTCTCGTGCCGAATGCCACTCAGGAAACTCAGGCGAGGTACTGCCCAGTCTGATCGGCCGGCTGTGAGGAATGCGGTCAGTCGGGGAAACCGACGCGCTTCAACAGCGCCTCGAATCGGGGATCGCCGTGCAGGCGCACGTGAGTCCACATAATCTTGAGATAGCAGAGGAAGGGCGTGTGCTCCTGGTAAGCTTTCTCGAGCCATTCAAAGGCCTTGTCCTTCTCGTCGAGGCACGAATGCACGGACGCGAGCCAAAACGCGGAGACGCCGTCCGGCTTCCAATTTTTCTCGATTTCTTCCGCAAGTTTGTGCGCCTCTTCCACCTCGCCCAGGATTGCGTATGCGGCTGCGGCATTTAGAACCAGGAACGGGCTCGTCCGATTCAAAGCCAGCATCAGCGCACATTCGTCAAGGCAGTTTTGGCGGCAGCCCAAGGCAGCGTACGACTGAGCCAGATTCAGGTGAGCCAACGGACTGCCCCGGTCGATGTCTATTGTCTTGAGTTGCCGCTCGATGGCTTTCTCGAACTGCTGGGCATGAAAATATGTAACGCCAAGCAGGAACGACGTCCAATACTCGAGTGGGGCGACCTCGACGCCACGTTCTCCGGCGGCAACGGCCTCATCGTAGCGGGCTTGGCCCAACAGGACTTGATTGAGCAACGCAAATCCTTCGGTGGACTCCGGGTTCAGCTCTAGGCATCGCCGCGCCTCTCTTTCAGCGCCGGCAAGGTCCCAGTGCTGATAGAAGAGGCTCCAACCTAGCGCCACGTGTGCGTCCCCGAGTGTCTCATCCAGCTCGAGCGCCTTTTTCGCGGCTGCCGTCAACCTGGGCGCGACCTCACTCGGGTCTGCATATCCGAAAACAAGCTGAATGGAGTGGCCAAATCCCATCCGCGCATACGCGGCAGCGTAGCCTGGGTCTATCGCGATAGCCCGCTGGCAAAGTGCGATCCCCTTGCGGATACCATCCGGCGACAGCCCGCTGATGTAGGGGTGAGCCTGTAAAAGCAGCCGAAACGCTTCGTTATTTTGCGTGGAACGCTTCCGAAGTTTCTTCTTTTCCTCGCCTGTAAGTTGCAGCCGCAGCTTTTCCGATATCTCCGTCGTCAATTCTTCTTGCAACGACACCAAGTCGGTCATCTTTCGGTTGTAACGCGCGCCCCAGAGCTGGGCCTGCCGCTCGACGTCCACCAACTCAACCGAAACAGTCAGATCGTCCCCGCGCTGCATCATGCGTCCTGCCAAAACGGCTCGAACGCCCAAGTCGCGACCCGCCGCTAGAGGGTCCACCGTCGGTCCACGATGCCGGAACGCTAGCGTCCGCGGCACAATGCGAATCTTGCGAAGCTGCGCCAGGCTGTTGATCAACGTCTCGGCAATTCCATCGCTCAGATATTCTGTCTCGGGGTCACCGCTCGCATTTTCCAGCGGCAGCACGGCCAGCGAATCGATGGCCCTCGCGTGCCTTCCAGTCGATGACTTTTCTTTTTTCGATGGCCGCGACGGAGCCGCGGACGCGGGCACTGGCGCTCTAACCGAAGGTGTGACCGAGCGGGATGTATCCAAGTCGCGCTTCACGCGCTTCAGGTCCGCCAGGATCCCCGACGCGCTCTGATACCGCAGATTGCGATCCTTCTCCAGCGCCCGGCGAATCACTTCTTCCATCCCCTTCGGCAATCGCGGATTCCATTTCGAGGCCGGCTCCGGCTCTTCCGCAAGAATGGCGTGAAAGATCACCGCCGATGTGCTCCCTTCAAAAGGCTGCCGTCCCGTTGCCATCTCATAAAGAACAGCCCCGAAGCTGAACAGGTCCGTTCGCAAGTCGAGATCACTACCCCGCGTCTGTTCGGGCGACATGTACGCCACCGTGCCCAGCGCAACACCCGGGCTCGTCAGATGCGGATCGTCGTCCTCGGTGGTTCCTTCCGTGGTGGCTGCTGACGTCCGGCTCTGCGGTATCTGCTTAGCTAGGCCGAAATCCAGAATCTTGGCCTGGCCTCGCTCGGTAATGAAGATGTTTGCCGGCTTGATGTCGCGATGCACGATGCCTTTTCCGTGTGCCGCGTCGAGCGCGTCCGCAATCTGCGTCGCCAGCTCCAGCAATACCTCCGAAGGCAGCGGCCTGCCGCCGATGCGCTGCTTCAGCGTTTGACCTTGCATCAGCTCCATGGCGATGAAGCGCTGCCCGTCATGCTCGCCGATTTCGTGGATCGTGCAGATATTGGGATGATTCAGCGCGGCAGCAGCACGCGCTTCGCGCAGGAACCGATCGAGAGCTTGTTTGTCGCCCGAAACTTCAGCGGGAAGGAATTTCAGGGCAACGTCGCGTCCTAGAGTCGTGTCTGCGGCTCGATAGACCACACCCATCCCGCCGCCGCCCAGCCGTTCCACCACGCGGTAATGGGACACGAGTTTGCCCGCAAGCGGATCCGGGGAGGGCACAGTGCAGGAATCTTACGGATACGCAAAAGGAGTGTCAACGGGGTGACTGGGATGCGAATGCTATTTCGTGCGCTCGTCTTTTTCGACTTTGCCGTCGCGGAGGCGGATGACGCGGTGGGCGTGCTCGGCAATATCGTGCTCGTGCGTGACGAGGATGATGGTGTTGCCGGCTTCGTGTAGGCGAGAAAACAGCGCCATGATTTCCTCGCCGGTTGCGGAGTCGAGGTTTCCGGTGGGCTCATCGGCGAGAAGGATCGAAGGATTGTTGACCAGCGCCCGAGCGATGGCCACGCGCTGGCGCTGGCCTCCGGAAAGCTCGTTGGGCTTGTGCATCATCCGCTCGGCGAGGTCGACTTGCGTGAGCGCTTTTTTCGCGCGATCGACGCGCTCCTGGGCAGGCGTGCCGTTGTAGATCATGGGCAGCTCAACGTTGTGGAGCGCGGTGGCGCGCGGCAGTAGGTTGAACGTCTGGAAAATGAATCCGATCTCGCGATTGCGGATGGCGGCGAGTTCGTCGTCGTCGAGCTGGCTGACCAGGCGTCCGGCGAGCCAGTAGTTTCCGCGCGTCGGCGTATCGAGGCAGCCGATCAGGTTCATCAGCGTGGACTTTCCCGAGCCGGAAGGACCCATGATGGCGACGTACTCGCCCTTGCGAATTTCGATGCTCACGCCGCGCAAGGCGTGCAACTGCTCGGTTCCCATCTCGTAGGTCTTCCAGAGCTCCTCGGTCTGGATGACGATGCCTGCATCCACCAGATCCTGGCGGTAGCTCTGCGAGACGGCTTCTTCGACTCCCATGGGCCCCATGGACATTTGGGCTCCTCGAAAACTGCGTTAGCTGGACGATTCCTCTGTAGCTTGCACGGAATTGTCAATTTTGATGGCTGCCCCGGGCCGCAGCGTTCTGAGCACTTTGTAACTTCCGGTCACGATTTGGTCGCCCTCTCGCAAACCACTGGTGATTTCGATGTCGGACACGCCGGTGATTCCGGTCTTTACCGTAACAAACTGGGCCTTGCCATTGCGCACGACGAAGACGCCCTGGATGTCGTTCTTCGAGGCTCCCGCACCTTCGCTCCTCGATGCGGCGAGCGTGACGCCGGCATTCTTGCCACTCGCGGCTTCGTCGAGCTCCTTCTGCGAGCGCTCGGCCAGCGCCTGAATGGGGATGGTCAAGACATTTTTCTTCTGCGCCGTTTGGATTTTGGCGGTGGCCGAGAGGCCTGGGCGCAGAGAAGGCGGGGGATTGTCGAGCGTCACCACGACCTTGAAATCGCGGGCCTCCTGGGTATTGGCGGTCGTTTCGGTCATGGCCGCCTGGCCGGAGGTGCGGAGGATGGCGAGTTCGCCCACCTGAGTGACGTGGCCCTTGAACACCTTGTCCGGAAGAGCGTCAATCGTGATGTCCGCGGGCTGGCCGTCCTTAACGCTGGTGATGTCGGTCTCGTCGACTTTTACTTCGGCGGTGACCACACTCATGTCCGAAATCGTCATCAGGAAACTGCCGGAGGCGTTTTGGATGCCCGGCACCACGTTTTCACCGACGCGCACGGCGATGTAGCTGACGATGCCAGCAATCGGCGCGCGATAAGTGGTTTTTCGCAAGATGTCTTCCTGGTGGGTGAGGAGTGCACGAGACTGTTCCAGGTTGTAGCGCGCCTGGTCGCGAGAGGCGCGACTGGCGTCCAGTTGAGCTTGGGCCGCGTTCAGAGCGGCTACGGCGCCGTCGTAAGTGGCCTTGTTCGCATCGTAGGCCTGCTTGGAAATTAGCTGCTCTTTGTAAAGCTCCTGGGAGCGCTGCCAGTCCAGTTTGGCCTTGTCGAGATCGGCCTGCCGCTGCGAGGCCGTAGCGACGGCCGAATCGTAGTTGGCCGCCGCGACCTTCATCGCGGCTGTCGTCGCGTCCATGCTGGCCGTCTGCGCTTGGACGTCTGCGCCGGGCTGGACGTTCTCGAGGCGTAGCAGGACATCGCCCATCTTCACGTGGTCGCCCTCCTGGACGGCGATGTCCGTGATCTTGCCCATCCCTTCGCCTAGAACGTTGGTATAGTTCTTCGGCCGAATTTCACCGGAGGCGGTCACGAGCGAGGTGAGGTCCTGGCGGATCACTCGGCCGGTTTGCACGGTGACGACCCCTTGGTTCGCTCGGTGGATGCTGTACCAGGCCATACCGCCGATTACCACCACAGCACCCGCCGCGACGGCAATTTTTTGCCAAATCTTCATTTCACCAACCTTTAGATTGCGGGTCCCCGCGTAAACAGGTATATCGCCCGCCCCCTTTGATACGTCCGAAGGGGGCAAAAAGTTTCTCTCAAAGACAGGGTCTCAAACCAGAACAGGCCGGCTCGGCCCAATTCCTTGCTGCGTAGCCCTCTTCCCCCGCATGAAAGGCCCTCAGCCCATCGCAGAAGGCAATCGGCGAGACCGTCAATGGGCTATTTTAATTCGATTCTACTCAGCTGCGAAAAAAAATCGCTCCGGACAACCAGATACGCGCAGAACGGACCTCGGCCGAACCCCGTCGCCGGGACAGCGCCGATAGGTCCCATGGTAATTGATGCCCCGCTCGAACCTCGCGTTGCGAGGCAACCCAGCTGGCACCGCGGGTCTCCAACCAAGCAAGGGTGCACTGCGCGGGGGAAAGTTTTATTGACCTGTACGTTAGGACAGGTTAGGATTTCTCATCGGAAAAGGGGCTAAGATGGGCCGGTCTGCGACGACGTTCCTACGTTTCCTTCTAGCAGGGGGATTGATCCTTTCAACCGCCGGATATGCCATAGCCGCGCGGCACGACCAGCAAGGCCAGGAAGGCCACGGGAAAAGCGCTAAGGAAAAGCGCAAGAGCGACAAAGAGCTCAAGAAGGAACTCGGTCCACGGTACAAGAGGTGGCTGGATGAGGATGTGGTCTACATCATCTCGCCCGAAGAGCGCCACGCGTTCCTGCAGCTCGCTACCAACGAGGAGCGCGAGCAATTCATCGAAGCGTTCTGGCAGCGGCGTAACCCCGATCCGGACTCACCCGAAAATACCTACAAAGAGGAACATTACCGCCGCATCGCTTACGCGAACGAGCATTTTGCTTCAGGCATACCCGGCTGGAAAACGGACCGCGGCAAGATATATATCATGTGGGGTCCGCCAGACGAGATCGACTCGCATCCGACGGGGGGAAACTGGGATCGGCCCATGAGCGAAGGCGGCGGATCGACATCGACGTACCCCTTCGAGGATTGGCGTTATAGATATCTTGAGGGGATGGGCGAAAACGTCGAACTGGAGTTTGTGGATCCCACGTCGACCGGCGAGTATCACTTGACCATGGACCCGAGCGAAAAGGACGCATTGCTGCACGTCCCGGGGGCCGGCCTGACGTTGGGCGAATCCATGGGCCTGTCGAGCAAGTCCGCCCGCTTTGCGAATACGGACGGAACGCACATGGCGCCCTCGCTGAGCGGATCAAGACCGGAGAGCATGAACGAATTCACGCGCCTCGAAAATTACGTGAACATCATGAGACCGCCTCCGGTCAAATTCAAGGATCTGGAGGCCGTGGTTACGTCGCGGCTGCTGCGCGACCAGGTGAAGTTCGAATACCGCTACGATTTCCTGCGAATCACGTCGGACACCGTGCTCGTGCCGATCACGGTGCAGATTCCCGTCCGGCAGTTGAGCTTTCAGGAGAAGGACGGCGTTGAATCAGCCAAGATGGATCTGTTCGCGCGGATCACGAGCCTGAGCGGCCGGGTGGTGCAGACGTTTGAGGACACGCTCGCGGCCGATTTTCCGGCTTCGCTGCTGCAACAATCGCTGAGCACGTCGAGAATCTATCAGAAGGCGGTGCCGCTCAGCCCGGGCCTCTACCGGCTGGACATCGTCATCAAGGACGTGAACAGCGGCAACGTGGGAGTCGTGAATGCCCGGCTTCCCGTCCCGCGCTTCCAGGACGACGAGCTCAGCACCAGCTCGCTCATTCTGGCCGACGACATCCAGCGAGTCTCGATGAAAGATATCGGTCTCGGTCAATTCGTGTTGGGCGATGTGAAAGTACGGCCCAAATTGGACCAGACCTTCACACCGAACGACAGCATGGGGGTCTTCCTGCAGGTGTACAACCTGAAGGTGGACGACAAGACGCACAAAGCCGACACTTCCGTGGAATACCGCGTGACAAAGGAGAAGGAAAGCGCGCCGACTCTGAAGTTCGAAATTCCATCGGACAAGCTGCCGCGCCACGGCGAGGAACTCACGCTGGAAAACAGAATTACGCTCGGGTCGCTCTCGCCCGGCAAGTACAAGCTCGAAATCGCGGTAACCGACAATCTCACAAAACAATCCATCACACCAACCACGGACTTTACGGTAAAGCCCTTACCTGCGAGTAAGACACAGGGGAGGTGAAGCGCTTGAGTTTCCGAGTGATTCGCGCCTTGGGCCTCGGATGTTTGGCGTGTTTCTTTGCCGTGTCGCTTGCGGCCGCGCCGAATCAAGGCAAGATCGCTGGGATCGTGGTCGATCCGGCTGGCACGCCGCAGATGGGCGCGACTGTGATCGTGTCCCCCGAACAGATCCTCAGCGCCTCGCCCATTCGATTGCTCACAAACGATCATGGACGCTTTTCCACGGCGGAGCTTCCCGCAGGCCCCTACTCAATCAAAGTAACCCTGGCGGGTTTCCTCCCGGCGCTGGAGCAGCACATCCAGGTTGACGACGAGCGCGCAACGCTGCTGCAAGTCGTTCTCGGTTCGATGTTTTCGTCCTTCGACAAACTACGACGACAGCCTGATGAGCCGGTCGCTGCGGATGACTGGACGTGGGTCCTGCGAACTTCCGCCGCCACGCGGTCGGTCCTGCGTTGGCAGGATGGTTCTGTGGCCATCGACGGCACGCAAAACGGGACTGAAAGCGCCCAGGCGCAACCGATGCGCGGGCGCCTGGAATTGACGTCTGGAGGGGAGCATCCGGGTTCCATCGCGAACGTTGCCAGCTCGCCCGCGACGGCATTCGCTTACGACCTGGGAATAGGCGCGACCGGCCAGTTGCTAATGGCCGGCCAGTTCAGCTATGAGGATTCCTCGACGGCAGCCGGGATCGCCGGCGAATGGCTCCCTTCGGGACAACCGGGCGTAGGTCCGGTGACGACGGTGCTCGTGCGTGAATCGCACCTGAGCCCAGGCGGCCCGACGTTTCGCGGCTTGCGGATTTCGCACGACGATCAATTCCTGCTGGCTGATCGTGTGAGCCTCCGCTACGGCGCCGAATATTTGGCGGCTGGCTTCAACGGGACTACATCCGCACTGCGCCCGCACGGTGAAGTTGCCGTGCAATTTCCGAACGGATGGATGGCCTCGGTTACCTTCGCAACCGAGCCCTGGCGGGACGGCGGGCTGGCAGCAGGCGCGCTG
>DATLWP010000332.1:0-6880 GCA_035576265.1 Candidatus Polarisedimenticolia bacterium | reverse complement strand
AATGATCAAAACAAGCAATATGTCGATCATCGGAACGACATTCGGTTCCGACATCACCCCTTTGGTTTCGCCGACTGCCATTGCCATAGCAATACTCCTTTGTGGCCCTGTTCGTTACATCCCGCCGCCAAGATTGGACGGCGGTGGAGGGAGCGCCCTGGATGGCGGCGTTTTTTCCGTCAAAAGGCCCAAGTTTTCCACGCCGGCAGCTCGCACCGCGTCCACGGCCTTAACCACGTCGCCATATTTCGCCCGAGCATCGGAGCGAACGTAGACGGTCTTGTCGAGGCGATTGGCGATCTGGTCCCTGATGTCGTCTGAAATCTGGTCGAGCGAGAGTTGGTTGTTGCCGAGAAAGGTCTTGCCGTCGCGGGTGACGGCCACGATGATGGCATCGTCCTTGTCCGCCGCCTGCATCTTGTCTACGTTCGTGGCCGACGCCATGTCCACGGAAACGCCCTTATGCAACATAGGCGTAATAACCATGAAGATGATGAGAAGCACCAACATGATATCCGCCATCGGAATCACGTTTGGCGTGGCCATCACCGGCGGTGCTTTTGGCTTGTACGCCATTGCTTACTTCTTTCCGCTTCGGCGGGTGATGAAGTAGTTGATCAACTCCATCGAGGAGTTGTCCATCTCCACGTCGAAAGCTTCCACGCGGTTCGTGAAATAGTTGAAGGTCCAGACAGCCGGAACGGCCACCAGCAAGCCCAGCGCGGTCGTCACAAGAGCTTCCGCGATGCCGCCCGCCACCGCCGAAAGACCCGTCAGCTTCGAGGCCGAAATACCCTTGAAGGCGTTGATGATGCCCATGACCGTGCCGAAGAGCCCGACGAACGGAGCCGTCGAGCCGATGGTCGCGAGGCCCGAAAGGCCGCGCTTCATTTCAGCGTGCACGATCGCCACCGAGCGCTCTAAGCCGCGCTTGGCTGCCTCGATCACTTCTTCATCGCTCACCTGTGCCGTGGCCGCTTGGAACTCGGAAAGTCCCGTGGCTACGACCTTGGCGATGTGGCTCTTCTTGTTGCGCTCGGCGATCGAGATGGCCTCGTCGAGCTTGTTATCCTTGAGCGCGCCGGCGACCTGCTGAACGAAAACGCGGGATTGCTTCCGCGCGGCGCTGTACATCAGCGCACGGTCGATCATGATACCGACCGACCATGCCGACATGACGAACAAGATAATAACAACCGCTTTGGCCGGGATGCCCATGCTGTGCCACATATCCAGCAAATTCCAGCTCATCCCGCCCTCTTCTTGCAAAATCATCACTAGGCTGGCCCACACTAAGTTCGCAAACATAGAGTTCGTTCCTCCTCCAATTTCTGCTAATCGATCACGGCAGCTATGTTTTGCCGGTCGGAAGTCCCCTCGCCATCCATCCGGACCCGCGAGCGGGCCCGGCCCTGCTTAACCTCCCAAGCTAAAGACAACGGAAATCGTCGTATCCACTTCCACAGGCTCGCCATTGAGCAGCGTGGGCTTATAGCGCCACTCGCGAACGGCGTCCATTGCCGCCCTCATCAGCAACGGAGGGCCGGTAACGTACTGCAACTCCTGAATCGTCCCGTCCTTCGCGATGATGGCGTGCAGAACAACCGTCCCGGAGACGTGCGCGGTACGCGCGATCTGCGGATAGACCGGCTGAACCTTCCGAACCAGTGAGGCAGCTTGCACGTTGCCGCCCACGCGGATCCGGGCTGGAGTCACGGGCTTGGGCGGAGGCGGCGCGATCACGGGCCCTACCCCCCCTAGCGGACCTGTCCCTCCTACCACCCCTATGTTGCCCTGGCCGATGCTCACATCAGGCGCAGCCTCCTTGATGATCTCGATCTTCTTCGGGATCACAGTCGGAGCCACCATTCGCTGCGGCTGAATGATCCGCGGCCTGACGACTTTTACGGGAGCGGCCGGAGGAGGAGGAGGAGGAGGAGGAGCCGGGGCGACGAGAAACGTGCTCAGCATTCCGGTGGGCAGTGCCTCGGTGTAGATAAGCGGAATCAGGATAAGAATGCCGATGATCACGAACTGGATGATAGCCGAGAGGGCTACCGTCCAAGGCTTGTTCGTTTTGCTTCCCTGGACACTGGATACGACAAGCTGGTCAAACATACCCTATCTCCTTGCGGCCGCCGCCACGCGCTTTTCGGCTGCGGATCCGGCGCGGACGGTCGCTCCCTTACTTCCATGATACCTGTTCCAAGCGACCACAATCGGTGCAGCGATCCCAAAACTGGAGTACGTTCCTACCACAACTCCCACGACCATAGCAAAAGAGAAAGAGCGGAGTACCTCGCCCCCCATCAGGTACAGTACCAGAACGGTGAGGAAGGTCAAACCGCTGGTCAGGATGGTGCGGGAGAGCGTCTGGTTAATGGACTTATTCACGATCTCGAGAAACGACTCGCGCCTCATAAGGCGAAGATTCTCTCGCACGCGGTCGAAAATCACAATCGTGTCGTTCATCGAGTAGCCGACCAGGGTCAACAAAGCCGCGATGACGGTGAGCGAAATCTCATAATGGAAAAGCGAGAAAAAACCGAGCGTGATCAGCACGTCGTGGAAGACGGCGATGACGGCGGCAGCACCATATACAAATTCAAAGCGAAATGCAACGTATACGAGCATGCCAAGCAATGCCAAGCCAGTCGCGATGGCCGCACGCATGCGCAACTGAGCTCCTATTTTGGGGCCGACGACATCAACGTTGCGGATGGCGAGATTCCCGAGTGAGTAGTTGTCGCGCAGCATGGCAAGGACATTGGGCGTAACACCTTCCACACCTTTCAGCATCTCGAAATTAGTGACGATGCCGCTGTGGTCCTTATCGCGCGCATCGGTCAGCCGCTGCGCCAACTGATTGTAACGATCGCCGGCGGTCGTTCCGAGCAAGAGCGGGTCCCTCTGCGTCAGATCCGTGGCAAGGTTTGATGGCGTGATCGAGTTAAAGTCCGGCTTGCCGCCGAGATCCGTGCCGAAGGTCTTATGCAGCACACTAAGGATGGCCTGTTTGCCTGCGTCAAGCGCTTCTTCGCCTTGGCGCGTTTGCTCAAGCCCGATCACGACATCGTTCTTGGAACTGGGGTCCGACATATCACTGATTTGCTGGATCGAGCTATTGGTTAGGTCGGCGTCAGCCAAGGCCTGCCGGATCTTGGCAATGGGCGGAGCGCTGGCGAAGCGAACGTAAACGAGCGTACCTCCGCGGAAATCGATGCCATACCGCAAGCCGCGGTGTTGGAATATGGAAATCCAACCAACTATGAGCAGGATCAAGGAAAGGGCGACGAAGTACTTGACTTTCCCCATCCAGTCAACGTTGACGCCGTGAAAGAATTCCATGCCGAGTCCTATCCGCCTTAGTTTGACACCATAACTACCGAATTTGTTCCCAGCCCTCGCTCCCGCAAGCCGGGAGACTCGAGCTACCGCACCGAGAGACGGCGATACACTAAATGCTCAGCTCTGCCTGGCGCTCCATCCGCGACAGGTGGAAATCGAAAATCGCCCGTGACACATAGATTGACGTGAACAGGTTTGCTAAGAGACCAACGATCAGCGTAATAGCAAATCCCCTCACGGGCCCGCTTCCTGCAAAGAGAAGGAAGGCTGCGGACACGAGCGTCGTAATGTGCGTGTCAATGATAGTCAAGAAGGCGCGGTCAAAGCCTGTGTCCACTGCCGTCGCGGGGACCTTCCCGTTGCGCAACTCTTCGCGAATACGCTCGAACACAAGCACATTGGAATCCACGCCCATGCCGATCGTCAGGACCACACCAGCTATACCCGGCAACGTGAGTACTCCGGCGGCAAACGCCAGGAAGCCAATCAGGATCACCAGGTTCAATACCAGCGCCACCACGGCATTGACACCGCTTAGTCTGTAATAGAACACGAGAAAGATCATCACCACGATGAGGCTGCCTACCGAAGCCCGAACTCCCTCGCGAATGGAATCCGCACCGAGAGACGGGCCGACGGTGCGCTCGGAAAGATACTTAATGGAAGCAGGCAGGGCGCCAGCGCGCAGCACGAGGGCAAGGTCGTGCGCCGTTTCCTGCGTGAAGTTTCCTTCAATTTGGCCGCGATCATCGATGCGGCTATTAATCACGGGAGCGGTATATACCTGATGGTCCAAGACGATGGCCATACGGTGGCCGACATTGGCTTCGGTGAACGGTCCAAAGCGGGCCGCGGCAGCGGTGGACAATTGGAAATTGACTTCGTACTGACCCGGATATTCCGTGCTGGGCTGGGGTGAGGCGCCGCGGAGGTCCTGACCGGTCACGATCGGGGCGCGATCGAGAATGTAATAAACCTGACCTGCAGCAGCGGCGCCGCCCTCCGATCTGCCGGGAACAATGACGGTCCCCGGAGGCAAAACGCCGCCATGAGCGGCGAGCGCGGCGGCTTCGGAAGGATAGGTCTGATCGTCGGCCAAGCGCTGCAATTGGAGCTGCCCGCCAGCTTGAATGACGGCTTTCGCACGCGTGGGATCACCTTCACCGGGAAGCTGGACGAGTATTTCGTCGTCGCCGCGCCCGGTGAAAGCGATCGTTGGTTCCGTTAGCCCGAGAGCATTGATGCGGCGCGTAATCGTCTCGAGAGCCTGGTCCATGGTCTGCTTACGGAGGTCCGCGACAGCCGAGGGCTTCATCGTCAGGAGGTAGCCATTGGTCTCACCTGCCGCCGGGGCCATCGTCCAATCGGCCAATTGGTTGTTGACGAGGTCGCGGAAGCTGCCGGACGTAGCCGGGTCGACGCTGCGCACGAGGATGTGCATGTCGTCCACGCGGCGGATTTCGCCAAAGCCGATATTCTTCTCGTGAAGCTGCCTGGTGAGCTGATCGACGGCTTGGTCGCAACGCTGGCCGATAACCTCTTGCAGCTGTACCTGCAAAACCAAATCGCTGCCGCCTTTCAAGTCGAGGCCAAGCTTGATGCGATCCGCAAAGTTCTTACCGACCTGGGCCCAGGAGGTGGGGAACTCCGGCATGCCGATCACACCGAAAACGCAAACGAATAGGACGCCGAGGATGAAAACGAACTTCCACTTGAGATGGGAGCTCATGCGGGCTAGCTAGCTCTCCTTGCCTTCAGCCTGAAGTCCCGAGATGGCACTGCGCGAAATCTTGATTTTCACTTGGTCGGCGATACGGAGCTGGACCGAGTCTTCCTCCAAGCCGACGATGGTGCCGTAAATGCCGCCATTGGTGATTACCTTGTCGCCGTTCTTCAAATTCCGCAGCATGGCAGCGACCTTTTTCTGGCGGCGCTGTGCGGGCAGGATCATAAGAAAATAAAAGATGACCATAATCAGGATGAGAGGTAGGAAGAGCGCGAACCCGCTCGGCTGGGAAGCAGCTTGCAGCCAGAGGATCAGGGTCGCCGGAGCCGTCATGCCAAAGGTTGCCATTTTTGCCTTTTCCGCCGCCGAAGCGGGCCTTCCGAGGCCAGCAGGCCGTTAGAACCTCCGCCGAAGATGCTGCCCCGCCCTTTACTGCACCCAGCGCCCGCTTGGGTTTGCCTATGTGAGGCGTGCCTGAAGGTCAGAGCGGAGTCTTTCTAGGTTCCCAAAACGGATAGCCTCCCGAATTTTGCCCATGATGTCAAGGTAAAAGTAAAGGTTATGGTGGGTGTTCAGGATGACGGCGAGAAACTCGCCCGTGGAGTAAAGATGCCGCAAATAAGCACGGGAATATCGGCGACAAACGGCGCACCGGCAATCTTCATCGATCGGCCGCGCGTCCGCTGCGTATTGCGCATTGCGAATGAGCAGGCGCCCCTGCGAAGTGAACAGGCAACCGTGGCGCGCGCTGCGCGTGGGAAGCACGCAATCCATCATGTCCACGCCGAGCCGCACGTAGTCGAGAATTTGCTCCGGCTTACCCACGCCCATGAGATAGCGTGGGCGGTCCGCGGGAAGGCGAGAGGCCGCGACCTGCGTCATCTCGCAGGTGACGCTGTGCGATTCGCCGACCGCGAGTCCGCCGATCGCATAGCCTGGGAAGTTGAGGGCGACCAGCGCGCCGGCATTTTCGCGGCGCAACGCGGCGTGCGTGCCGCCCTGAACGATACCGAAAAGCATCTGCCGCTCAGGGTCACCGTGGCGCTCGAAATAATCACGCGAGCGCCGCGCCCAGTCGAAAGTGCGCGCGGCAGCTTCGCGCGTGCAAGGTTCCGTGGCCGACGCTTCGATGCATTCGTCAAGCACCATACAGATGTCCGAGCCCAAGGCCATCTGGATTTCCAGCGCCTTCTCGGGCGAAAGAAAATGTTCGGAGCCGTCGACGTGGGACCGGAACGTGACGCCTTCATCGGTCACTTTGCGAAGTGCACTGAGACTGAATACTTGATAGCCGCCCGAATCGGTGAGGATCGGGCGGGGCCAGGACATGAAGCGATGCAGGCCACCCATCTTGCGGATCAGCTCGTGGCCGGGACGGAGGTACAGATGATATGTGTTGGCCAAGAGAACCTGGACGCCGAGATCTTCAAGGTCCTGTTGCGTTTGGCCTTTGACGGTCGCGGCGGTGCCCACGGGCATGAACGCAGGAGTGTCGATTACGCCGTGCGGAGTGGTGAGGCGTCCCAGGCGCGCGCCCGATGGATCCGTGGCGAGTACCTCGAAATGAAAAGCCATCCGAAGGAGTGTATCAAGAGAAGGCGGCGGTCAGTCCGACCTTCACGACGACATATATCAGCCATACCCCGATAATTGATACGAGCCCCTTACCCAGGGAGATCTTCTTCGGCGCAGCGGCCCGGTACCCCATCGCGAGAAGGATCATCGTCCAGAATGAGAAGAGGTCGAACGATCCCAGCAAGGCGATCTGCCACCTAGGCGAATCGCCCGGCAGGAAGGCGGCAGATC
>DATLWP010000331.1:0-5987 GCA_035576265.1 Candidatus Polarisedimenticolia bacterium | reverse complement strand
ACTCCGGCAATTACCGCTTCAGCGGTCTCGATCCCAACGTCGATTACGAAGTGCACGCCGAGCACAAGGACATGAGGTCGTCGACGCGAACCGTTTCCAGCTACGATTCCCGCCGCGATATCGAAGTCACTCTAAAACTCTCACACAAGAAGAGCTCCTAACGATCAGGATCGGTCCTTTCGCGACCTATACGTCATTGCCGACATGCGTGGTTCGCGGCGCCGCTGACTGACCCAGGAACTATTTCGTGGAGTCATGCAGCAGGGTGCTCTGGATCGACGCGGGTTGGCGTGCAGGCGCTCGCGAAAGGCGTAAAGGAAGAGCCCAACGGCGTCTCGCAAGAGCGAATGCGATTGGGCTCGGGCCGGCTGAGATCGGGAAAATACTCAGCCGGCGCTGATCGGATTGCTATGCCGCCGCGGGGCGCCAAACGATTCGTCGCTTCGCTTACGGCAGGCTAAATACGAACAGGGAATTGCCGGCGGAGACGGCGATGCACTGCTTGCCGTCCACGGCATAGGTGACCGGGTTGGCACGGAAGCCCACTCCCAGGTTGAAATTCCACAGGGGCTTGCCGGTCTCGGCATCGAGCGCGAAGAGATTGCCCGAGCCATCGGCGGAAAACACGAGACCGCCGGCCGTCGAAAGCACTCCGGTCCAGGTATCTCCTCCGGACATTTTGAACTGCCACTTCCTCTTTCCCGTGGTCGCTTCGAGGGCGCGAATGGCGTTGTAAGCGTTGTCTCCGCTGAGGGTGCGTTGGCCGCCGCCTCCGCCGGTGTCGGCCGGGTTGGCCGGCTCAATGGTGGGTTTGCCCTTGAAGTAGTAAGCGCCCATCTCGCGAGTGTTGACATAGAAGAGTCCGGTGAGCGGACTATACGACGGACTGCTCCAGTTGACCGCCCCGGTGATGGCGGGGTACACGAGCGTGCCCTGGGCCGACGGCTCGATGTTGTCTGCCAGAATCGGGCGGCCCTTCGCGTCCAGCCCCTTCGCCCACGTCTGTTTAGCGAAGGGAACGCCCACGAGAAACTGGCCGGTCACGCGATCGAGGACATAGTAAAAGGCATTGCGGTTCGCAAGCGCAACGAGCTTGCGCGGCTTGCCATTGAGGGTGGCGTCGAAGAGGATCGGCGGCTCGGCCGAATCCCAATCGTGCGTCTCGTGCGGCGTGAACTGGAAATACCATTTCATCTTACCCGTATCCGCGTCAATCGCCAGCAAAGAGCAGGAATAGAGATTGTCCCCGAGACGGCCGTCGCCATTCCAGTCAGGTGTTGGCTGGCCTGTGCCCCAGTAGATCGTGTTTGACTCGGGATCGTAAGAGCCGCCATTCCACGTTGTGGCGCCGCCCCATTTCCAACTATCGCCGGACCAGGTTTCCACTCCGGGTTCGCCCGCCGCGGGAACAGTCCAGATGCGCCACAGCCGCTTGCCGGTCTTGGCGTCGTACGCGTCGAGAATTCCACGCAAGCCGGCTTCGCCGCCGCCGGTTCCCGTAATGATCCTTCCATTGATCGCCAACGGAGCCTGGGTAATCGCGTAGCCTTCCTTGTTTTCTGCGACGTGGGTGCGCCAGCGCACGGCGCCCGTCTTGGCATCGAGCGCCACGAGATAGGAATCAATCGTGGCGACGTACACGGTGTCTCCGAGAATGGCCACGCCGCGATTCGTGGGGAAGAGGCCGATCGTCAGCAGGTTCTTCGGCAGTTTCGGCACGTATCTCCAAATGGCCTTCCCGGTGCGAACGTCCAGGGCCGTGACCGTGCTGGGCGGCTCGGTGATGTACATGATGCCGCCGACGACGATGGGAGACGATTCGTTGATGCCGGTCTGGCGGAGCTGGTAGACCCACTGCATTTTCAGGGAGCCGACGTTTTTCGTGTCGATCTGCTTCAATTCGGAGAAGCGCTGAGAACTGTAATTGCCGCCGTAAGTGAGCCAATTTTCCGGCTGAGTCGCGGAGTGAAGGATATCGTCGTAGGTGACATTCTGGGCGAGAGAGGGCACTGAACTCGACAGGAGCAAGCCGAACAGCACAACACCGAAGAAACCGTACTTTCGTAATTTCATTGTGCACCTCTCAGGCTGGCCAGATACGCAACCAGATCGTTGATCTCCGCTTCGGTCAACGAGTCCTTATAGCTCGGCATCCAGCTCTTGCCGGGCAGATCCTCGAGCTTCTGCAGGTCGGACTTTCGGAGGGAATGAATCTGTCCACTGGCATCGCGCAGTTGAACGGAGAACGTGTCATCGTTCACCCGCATCCCCGTGATTTCGCGGCCATCTTTTGTGACGGCGCGCTGCATCAGGTACGCCTTGAAGGGTGCGCGCTCCGCGAGCCGAGCATCCAGGGGCAGTTTGGAGCCGGGGCTCACGATTGCGTCGCGCAACGAGCCGGGACTGAGGAGCGCTCCTACGCGAGTGAGTTCGGGCCCCAGGTTTCCGCCTTGGCCATCCACGATGTGGCACTGCGAGCAGTTCTTCGAGCGATAGATCGCTTTTCCTTTTTGTGGGTCGCCCGGCGTTGCCGCCGATCCTTCCTGCTCGAAGGAGACAACGTAATCCACGATCTGGCGGATTTTTTCGTCGCCCAACTCGCCGAACGTCGGCATTCCCGAACCGATGAATCCTACCTTGACCAGGGTCTCGATGCCGTTCGGGCCGAGACTGCTGGCCGCGTGACGGATGTTCGGTCCGCTGCCGCCGCTTCCATCTATGCCGTGACAGACGGCGCAACTCCCCTCGAACAGCGTCTTGCCTTCGTCGGAGCTTGTGGCTGCCTTTCCTGCATTTTGCGCAGCCGCCGAAGGACTGAGACCGAATCCCCACAGCGCCAGGATCAGAGCGGCTGCGTACAACGGCCGAATCGTAATCATGTGAGTTCTCCTGCTGCTTAACCACCTATATTGCTGGCACGATTTCTTGAGGAGCGAATGTCGCGGGAGGCGGAGATGGATTTTAGGTGTCAAGAATCGTTGTGCTCGCGTTCTCTTTGGAACTGCGCCGGCACAGAAGCGCAGGATGCTGCGCGCGTCGGTCAATCTTCACTGCACCGAAACGCAAACACCCTGCGCGCCTAAGCCGATCTCACCAGTTAGGGTAAGGCAAACGCGAACACGTTGTTGCCTGCCGTGCCCGCCACGTACTGCTTGCCGTCCACCGCATACGTCACAGGATTGGACCGCGACGACGTGCCGAGCAGGAAGTGCCACAGGGGCTTGCCGGTCTCGGCATCGAGCGCGAAGAAATTGCCCGCGCCATCCGCGGAGAAGACAACGCCGCCCGCCGTTGCCAGCGTGGCCGTCCACGAATCTCCCGTTAGCTTGTATTCCCACTTCTTCTTGCCGGTGGTCGCTTCGAGGGCGCGGATGGCCACGTAGACATCATCGCCAGTCATGAAGCGCCCGCCGCCGCCTCCGCCGCCTACCATGCCCACGGAGTTGCCGGGCGCCATCTTCTCTTCGCCCTTGATGTACCACGCGCCCCCTTCACGGGCAGGGAGGTAGAAGAGGCCGGTCAGCGGACTGTAGCAGGGGCTGGTCCAGTTGATGCCGCCCGTCAGGCCCGGATAGACGAGGTTGCCTTCGACCGTGGGCTCCGTGTTGGGCAGCGGAATGGGCCGCCCTTTGGCATCCAGGCCCTTCGCCCAAGTTTGCTTCACGAAGGGAACGCCCACCAGAAACTCTCCCGTGATCCGATCGAGGACGTAGTAGAAGCCGTTGCGATTCGCGAGGGCCACCAGCTTCCGCGGCTTGCCGTTGAGCGTGGCATCAAAAAGAATCGGCGGCTCGGCCGAATCCCAGTCGTGCGTCTCGTGCGGCGAGAATTGAAAATACCATTTCATTTTGCCGGTATCGGCATCCACGGCGATCAGCGAGCACGAAAAGAGGTTGTCGCCCATCCTCCCGTCGCCGTTCCAGTCGGGAGCCGGATTGCCGGTGCCCCAGTAAATCGTGTTCGTATCCGGATCGTAGGAGCCGGCGTTCCACGTGGTGGCGCCTCCATTCACCCAGCTGTTATTCGCCCAGGTGTCCGCGCCGGGATCGCTCGGGCTTCTCGGAATGGTGTGCAAACGCCAAAGCTCTTTGCCGGTCTTGGCGTCATAGGCAGCCAGGAACCCGGCGGCCGCGGCCTCGCCGCCGCCCATGCCGGTGATAATCTTGCCGTCGATGGCGACCGGGGCCTGCGTGATCGCATAGCCCTCCTTGTAATTGGCGATCGTGACGTTCCAACGCACGATACCGCTCTTGGCGTCGAGCGCTACCACGTGCGCGTCAATCGTCGCGACGTAGACCATGTCGCCGAGCACCGCGACTCCGCGGTTGGTCGGGAAGAGCCCGACCGTCATCAGGTCCCGCGGAATCGTAGGCGTCCAACGCCAGAGGGGTTTGCCGGTGCGGGCATCCAACGCGGTCACCGTGCTGGGCGGTTCCGTGACGTACATGATGCCGTCCACGATGATCGGAGACGTTTCGACAATCCCGCTCCCGCGCATCTGATACAGCCACGCCATCTTGAGCGACGCCGCGTTCTTGGGCGTAATCTGCTTCAGGCCCGAAAAACGCTGGGACTGATAGTTGCCGCCGTAGGTGAGCCAATTCTGCGGCTCGCGATCGGAATTGCGGAGGCGGTCATACGATACCTGCGCGAAAACGCTTGAGGGAATCAGCAGCACGAGGACTGCGACAATGGTTCGAACGGTTTTCATCGGGCCCCCTTCAAGCTGCTGAGATAGGCGACGAGATCATCGAGCTCGGTAGCGGAAAGCGACGTATAGCTCGGCATCACGCTCTTGCCAGGCTCCTTTTCGAGCTTCTTCAGATCGGCTTTGTCGAACGAATAGTAGCGGCCGCTCAAATCCCGCAATTGAATCGTGAACGTGTCCTCGTTTACGCGGATGCCTTGCACTTCCTTCCCGTCTTTCGTCACCACGGTGGTCATCAGGTAGCCGGTATACCCACCGCGTTCCGAGAGCGCCGGATCCGCGGGTGGCTTCGCGCCCGGATCGAGGAGAAACTCGCGGAGATAGCTGGGCGCGCGCAAATTGCCGATGCGGGTCAGCTCAGGACCTGTGCCGCTGCCTTGACCGGCGATGGCGTGGCATCCCGCGCAGCCGTTCGTGTCATACACCGCCTTGCCCTTTGCCGCATCGCCCTTGGCAACTTCATTCGCATTCGAGCCGCCGAAGGTGTGCAAGTATGCGATCACCTGTCCGGCTCTCTTGTCGTTGAGAGAGCTGATCCCCGGCATGCCGCCAAATCCAAAGCGGATTATACGAAACACGCCCTGGTCGCCTTGAGTCTGGGCGGAGGTACGAATGTTCGGGCCCATCCCGCCGCTCCCGTCCGGTCCATGGCAAGACGAGCAATTCCCCATGTACAGCGCCTTGCCTTCCGCGATGTCCGTGGCCGTCGCCGTTGCCTTCGCGGCCTCATTCTGCGATTCGTTTTGCGCGGCCAGTAAGCGGCCGCCTGCCAACCCACATACCAGTGCTATCAGTGCAGTAATCCACAACGAACGTATCTCGATCATTCGGCCTCCCATGCTGGAGATCGGTGCTCCCACTGTTTGGCGCGACTGCGTCGACAAGGTTGGTGCCGGCGGGGGGAATCGAACCCACGGCCTAGGGATTATGAGACCCTCGCTCTACCACTGAGCTACGCCGGCCCCTGGGCAACTCTTGATGCTAAAGTTCCGGTCCGTGAAGTGTC
Organism: Candidatus Polarisedimenticolia bacterium; assembly: GCA_035576265.1. Lineage (GTDB taxonomy): Bacteria > Acidobacteriota > Terriglobia > Acidiferrales > UBA7541 > Palsa-295. Next base: position 273 of record DATLWP010000331.1, on the reverse strand, counting down.
AAGAAGCGAACTTCGTGCGGTTCACTCGGCGGTCGCGTATCCCCCCGCGCGAGATCATACTCCAACCGGCGTGAAAATGGAGCCAGCGAAATCCGCTTCGTTGGCTCACAAAGTCATAGACGCCGTTGACGCGATTACGGTTGCGCGGCTTACTTGGCTAACCCCTACAATCAGCGCCCCATTAGAAAATCTTGTCGTGTTTTTGAAGATTATGCGTCGCGCAAAGCAGCTGAATGTTTTCGGCAACGAGCGAGGATCCACCCTGCGAGTAGG
>DATLWP010000330.1:0-6791 GCA_035576265.1 Candidatus Polarisedimenticolia bacterium | reverse complement strand
CGACTTGTGGGAAGGTATCTTGCGGGCCGCCGCGAACCTGGAATCGAGCACCGTCGTCGCGGGGAGCTCCTCGAGCACCACGGTTACGGAGCAGGCGCGGGAGATCGGACTTGCATGGGAACGTACGCCCGAGCCGCGCCCCCGGGTTGCGCTCGAGATTTTTACGCCTTCGGGAACGGAGCAGATCTTCTACCTGGGACCGCACGCGCCGCGGCTGACTCCGAAGGAAATCGACCTGCTGCACAAAATCTGGCTCGAGTTGAGCGACCGTCTGCCGGGCGAGGAGATCCATCACCACGACATCGTCCATTTTGCGCTCACCGAAATCGAGCGCAAAATCAACGAGCCACGGAAAAACGGTATTCTCACGCGGTTGCGGGGGCATCTCGATGAAATTCAAGGCTACCGCCAACGCACTTGACAGGTTTGGACTGGCCAGTGTCGCGATTGTCGGCTGGTTGAATGCGGTGGTCAGCGGTGCTTCCGCACGGATCCTGGGTGATCGAGCGCCGGGCACGGATCTCTTTATTCACGAAGAGCATACGGTTACCTAGCCCGCGCTTATAGACTCCTTACACCTCCTTTACTTCTTCCTGATCCTTGCGGATTAGGCTGGACCTGGGCTTTCACTCACGGCCGAACAGCGAGGCGCGTGGCGGGAGGTCACGGTGGTGCTATTCGTCATATTGGTGCTGGGCCCGGCTCTTCTTTTCAACTTGTGCGCGTTGGCGCAGTTCTGGCGCGAGGCGGAACGAACGCGGCGGTCGAAGACACCTACTTCGCCTAGCGGTCGGAGCGGGACCTTTCCTGCGGAGGCTCGAAGCGGTAACCGACCCAAGGTTCCGTGTGGATATAGCAGGGGTGACGCGGGTCCGGCTCGATTTTCTTGCGAAGCTGGTTGATAAAGACGCGGAGATACTCGGTCTCATCGCCGTAGTCCGGCCCCCAAACGGATTGCAGCAGGCGGCGATGGCCGAGCGCCTTTCCCCGATTGGCCACAAGCTGGCGGAGCAATTCAAATTCCTTCGGGGTGAGGCGGACAGGCTGCCCTTTGGCGACGACCACGCGTTTTTCGAAATCGATCTGGAGGTCCGCGGACAGAAACGGCGGCATCGCTTCCGCCGGAACTGCGCGGCGTAGCGCGGCGCGAATGCGGGCCATGAGCTCCTCGGAGCCAAACGGTTTGACGACGTAATCATCGGCGCCGGCGTCAAGCGCCTGCACCTTATCGCGCTCGGTGTTGCGCACGGTAAGCATGATGATGGGAGCGTCGCTTGTCCTACGGATTTCCTGGCAGACCTCAAGGCCCGAGCGGTCCGGCAGGTTGACATCCAGAAGAATCAGATCGGGTCGTTCCTCGCGGAACTGTTCGAGAGCCTCATCGCCGCTTTTCGCTTCGGCGACGGTGTAGTTTTGTGAAGCGAGCGTCGTGCGCAGCACGCGCCGGATCTGCGGCTCATCGTCGACGATCAGGATTCTTGTCGCGCTCATGTTTGTTTCATGCCGTCGCGCTCGACAGGCAGTGTGAAGGAGAAGACCGAGCCATGTCCGCGCTGACTGACCAAGCTGATGGCGCCGCCATGGGCTTCTACGATGGCCTTTGCGATGGCCAGGCCCATTCCGGTTCCCCCGACGTTATGACGCTGGCCCTTGGCGCGATAAAATTTTTCGAAGATACGGGGTTGCTCTTCGTCATCAATGCCGGGCCCGCGATCGGCTACGCTCGTGACGACGAAATCGCCGTTCGCCTCGGCGGTGATTGTGATGGGCTGGCCGGGGGGCGAGTACTGGTTGGCGTTTTCGATGAGCTGGACGAGAGCTTGGCGCGCCCGGTCCACATCCACCCGGACCATGGGCAAGTTCTTTCCGACGCTGACGTCGACGACACGATCGCCCAGCGTGCTGCGGCAGTGTTCGAGTGCGGCACTGATCACGTCATCGATAGGGTGCGACTCGATTTGTAGCGCGACTTCGCCAGCATCGAGCCGGGCCATCTCCGCCGCCTCGCCGACCAGCCGGTTCAGGCGATCGCTCTCCTCGTTGATGATAGTCAGGAGCTCGTTCTTTTGATTGTCCGTCAGCCTGGGGTTGGAGAGCAGATTCGTGACGGAGGCTTTGATGGAAGTAAGCGGGGTGCGCAGGGCGTGAGCGACAGCATCGAGCAAAGCCGTCCGGAGCTGCTCGGCTTGCCGGGCGGCCTCCGTTTGGCCAAGCTGTTCGACGGCACGAGCATGCTCCGTGGCGATGGCAATCAGCGTCCCGATGGCCTCGAGTGTTTGCCGCGAAAGGATTGTGCCGGAGGTTCCGAGGGTTCCGATGGGACGCACTCCCAAGCGCACCGGCACGAAGCACGTGGCGTTCGAAACGTCGATCAGCGGCTCCTCGCGGCCCATGGCGGCTTTCAATGTGGCGGTATCAAGTTGTGGAACGGCGGGACCGGAGCGATAGACCTTTTGCTTGTCCGCGAGGAGCAGCGCGGCGGCGCTCACAACGAAGGTGTCGACGATCTGGGCGGGAATGCGATTCAGCAGTTCCATGACGTTCCCAGATTCGAGCAGGCCTTGGCTGAACTTGTAGAGCCTCTCGATGTCGCGCTGGCGCGCCGAGGCGTCTTCAGCACGCTGGCGCGCGCGGCTGGCAAGCTGGCTTGAAAGCACGGAAACTACGAGGAAGGCCAGCAGCGCCACCCAGTTTTGCAGGTCGGCGATCGTGAACGTACCGACGGGCGGGAGAAAGAAAAAGTTGAAGGCCAGCATCGCCGCGAGAGACATCACGATCGACACGGCCAAGCCCCAGAGCGTCGCAGCGGCAAAGATGGCAAGGAGAAATGTGAGCGCGACGGTGGTGGCATTGACGGGAAGAACGCTGCGATAGAAAGCGGTGATCCCGATGACGATCGCGAGAGCGGCCGCGCAGCGAAGGATGCGATTCGGGATCCGGAAGCGCACGGGACCATTCTACCGCAGCTTTCCGTGCGCCCGAGGGCGAGCAGAACGCGATGGCGAAGCGTCTCTCGCGCGCACGTACGAGCCTGGCATCAGAAGGATGTCAACAGAGCCGGGTGGAATCTAATCCGTCTCCAAGGGGAGCGCGGGGTCGGCGGCCCATTCGGAGAGGGAGGCGTCGTAGACAGCGACGTTGGTCTTGCCGAGAAGGGTGAGGACGAGAGCGTCGCTGCTGGCGGCGATGCCGGCGCCGCAATAGGTGATGACGCGCTCGGCGGCCAGCGCGCCGGCCGCTTCGAAGCGTTCGCGGAGCCGATCCGCCGGGAGATAGGCATTGGTCTGGGGATCGACGAGCGACTGGCAATAGACGTTGGTGCTTCCGGGGATTCGGCCGGGTCGGGCGAAGCGCGTCGTGGCGCCGCTGTGTTCGTCGGGCGAGAGCGCGTTTACGATGCGCACGTTTTTTGCACGGAGAGCATCGACGACATCCTGCCGGGTGGCGAACAAGGCTGGGCGAGGACGGGGACGGAAACTGCCGCGCGGATAGCGAACGGGATCCGCGGAGGTGCGCCGACCCTCCAGCGTCCATTTCTGCCAGCCGCCGTTCAACACCGCGGCAGCATCGAAGCCGCAAACCCGGAGCATCCACCAGACGCGGGCGGCCCAGGCATGATTCGAGCGGTCGTAAAGAACCACGCGCGTCTTCTCGTCCACGCCAAAGCCTCCCATGATGTCCGCGAATTCATTGGGCTGAGGCATCATCATGGGGCGCGGATCGCTTTTGGCCGAGAGATCGGACAGGACATCTACGAAGACGCTGCCGGGAAGATGGCCGCGCTCCCATTCCTCTCGACCTGGGGCGAAAGTGTAGCCGCCACCGGTGGTCGGCTTCATGACGACGCTGCAATCGAGAATGCGGAGATTGGGCTCGAGCAGATGCTGTTCGAGCCATGCGGTCTCGACGAGAGGGGATGGAAGCCTGGGGGCAGAGTCGGTCATGGTTATGCGCTCCTGATTAAAGGCCCGCCAAAGGGACCATGCGGCCGATTGTAGCAGGGTGAGACGGAATGGCGAACCTTCGAGACTGCGAGTTCAATTGGCCGGCGAGTCCACTTCCTTGGCGCGGACGATAAAGCGATCCGGAGCGGCGCCAATGTAATTGAAGGGGAAGCAGGTGATCAGCGTGAGTTCGGGCACACCTGAGGACCGCAGGACCTCGGTGGCCGTCGGGGGGACGACCCGCGTGGAGTCGACGCGGTAGTGGAAGTCGCCCTCCTGCGTGCGAAGGGTTATATCGTCGCCGGGCTGGATATGCCGGAGAGGGCGGAAAAAAGTATCGCGGTGGCCGGCCAGGGCGACGTTGCCGGGTTCGCCCGGCAAAGCCGTTGCTGGAAGATGGCCGACAGCGCGGCGCAAAAGTTTCGATGAATCTCCCTGGACGACAATGACGCTGAGCTTGATGCGAGGAATCTCAAGCTGGCCAAGCACGCTTCCAACCGCAACGGGGCTCACCTCGCGGCGAACTTCCGGTTGAGGAACGACAATGCGTTCGAGCCGCGCGGTTTCAATCGCCTGGTAGGCGCGGGCACTGGCGAGCACATAGCCGGCGTAGCCAATCGCGAGAATTCCGATAACCAGAAATACATAGGAAGCCCACACGAGCAGGGACGCAGCCGAAATGCGGCTTCGCGTAGCGCGGCGGGGGAGAGCATTCATCACGCGCCTCCGGACGGTCGCGCGGCCGGATGCTTCGAGAAGGAATAGCCGCGCCGCGTGCGAACGTTGATTTTCTCTTGGCCGGGAGCCGCGACCTTTACGTCGATGGTCCGATAGGAATCAGTGCCGCGCGATTCATCCGGCATATAGCCGAGGGTGTACTGTTCGCGGAGATCGCGCGCGATTTGCTCCGAGACCTTGATGATGGATTCTCCCTTGGGCGGGAAAAAGGCGACGCCGCCCGTATCCTTGCAAAGCCTCTTGAGAACTTTCGGGTTTTCTTCCTCGACACGTAGACCGACCAACCCGATGGCATAGATCACGGCTCCGGAGCCGCGGGCCATCGCCAAGATCTGCGAGTATTTGCGGCGGCTTACGTTGTCGCCACCGTCGCTTACGATGATCAATGCCTTCTTCTCCCATTGGCCGAGCTCGAGGTGAACGAATCCTTCGGCGACTGCGTCATAGAGTGCGGTCTGGCCGTTCGCGGAAACCATGGCCACCGCTTTCTCGAGTTCCGAGGGATCGTTCGTAAAAGGCTTGCCGCCGAGCAGCTCGACCGAGACGGAATCGCCGAAGTCGACGACGAACATTTCGTCGCGCGGGTTGCTGGAGTGCGCGAAGGCCGACACCGCGGCGGCGACATCCTCAAGCTTGCCCGCCATGCTGCTGCTATGGTCGACGATCAAGCCGACGGTGACGGGCATGTCTTGTTCCTGGAAAAAAGCGATCTCTTGCAACTGCTTGTCCTCGTAGACCTGGAAATCTTGCCTCGTCAAACCGGGAACGAAGTTGCCATCTTGGTCGGTGACACTCACGGGCAGGAGGACGAGTTCGGTGCTGACGGAGATTCCGGGGTGAGCGCGTTTTTCGTTTGGAGAAAACTGTATTGGGCCGTTTTGCGCGTAACCGGTGGCACCGATGGCGAATACACTGGCGGGCACTGCCCAACACGAAAGACGCAGCTTTGAAAAGGGCGACATGGCCGGTCGCTTCACTCGGGCGTTTCCCCGCGCCGCGGGACCCATGAGGAGTGTCGCTCCCGCGGCGCGAAGAAGACCCTTTGACCTATCAACTAACCCATCAACCAAGATGCGTTGCGATTCTCCTCAGACCGAACGCGATTCCGATCGATGTCAGCCCCAGGAACATAACAAGGGGGAGCAGGCTGGCGGTCTTCGGCAGCGCCTGAGCCACTTCAGTGGTCTCGGGAGGCGTGGTCTGAATCGCCTTGGCGACGGGCTCTTCCTTCTTTTCCGGAGTAACCGCGATGAGCGGCACGGTTCTCATTTCTTCCGTCGCGGTCGGCTCGCTGGTTTCGGCAGGAATCACCTCGTGGGTGACCTCCGCCAATTGAACTGCCCGCTCCTTAGGATACACGAACTCCATGCCGTACTGATCACCCGGATAGAACCAAGCTCGGAGGGCCTGGGGTGCGTTGGCCGGCCTTTCACGGAACTCGATCACCGTTTCACCAGTCGGCTCCAGGCGATAGTCCGGAACTGCAAGGATCGTGGTGATCAGATTGGTCTTGTCCTCGTTCCAGATCTGCAGAATGTTCCGTGCCGTCATGGATTCGAGGACCGTAAAGGTATAGGTGCCAGCCGGCAGGACGCGTCCGGGGATCTCCACCGGATGGCTGAAGGTCACGGTCGTTCTCTTGTTGAATGTCTGGGCTCCCGCCTGGGCAGCGAAAACAAGGGTAAACACAGCAACTCCAAGCAGGACCAGGGCTATCTTGGTGATTCTCATACTCGGTTCCTCCTGAAAGGCCGTACCAGGCCGCTTCGGCGGACTCCCTTCGAGCTTGTAGGTCTGGGCCCCGCATGCTCCGATCTCTGTCGCCATGGTTGTGGACCTTTCGTCTGAATTTTTAGCCCGCGTAGCCGGTTTGGGTCGGTGAGAGGCGTCACTGGCCTTTGTGACGGAGGACACAGGCGCGGGGAGGATGGTGAGCTATAGGGAACGGAGAAGGGGAAGCTGGTCTTTTCGTGCAACTTAGGGTCCGTACAAGGAGGCAAAAGTGGCGGTTCCGACGATGCGATGGTTATTCGCGGCTGTGGTTGCGGTTCTACTGCTGATCCAGGTATTTCGGCCATCGAGGACGAATCCACCGATCGATGCCAAGGG
>DATLWP010000329.1:0-11271 GCA_035576265.1 Candidatus Polarisedimenticolia bacterium | reverse complement strand
CGGCGGCGCTTTCAAACCGCGCACCTCGCCGTACAGCTTCCAGGGACTCGGAGAACATGGCTTGAAGCTGATGCGGGAAGCCGCGGACAAGAACGGCCTCTTGGTGGTCAGCGAAGTGATGGACCCTTCGCAGATCCAGGTAATGCTGCCGTACGTGGACGTGCTGCAGGTGGGCGCGCGCAACATGCAGAACTATCACCTGCTGCGCGGGCTCGGCGAAGTCAACAAGCCCGTGCTGCTGAAGCGCGGAATGTCCGCCACGATCGAGGAGCTGCTGCTGAGCGCCGAATACATCATGGCCGGCGGAAATTACAAGGTGATTCTCTGCGAGCGCGGGATCCGCACGTTCGACACGTACCTGCGCAACACTCTCGACATCGCGGCCATACCCGTGATCAAGACTCTTTCGCACCTGCCGGTTTTCGCGGACCCGTCGCACGGCACGGGGCGGCGCGACAAGGTGGCGCCCATGGCGAGGGCAGCGGTGGCGGCTGGCGCCGACGGGCTCATTATCGAGGTGCATCCCGATCCGGAGCGCGCTCTTTCCGACGGCGTGCAATCGCTCTACCCCGATCAGTTTGCGGAACTGATGAAGGACATTCGCGCTATCGCGCCAGCGGTGCACCGCAAGGTCGCTTAAGCGAGAGAGGGTGGACCAGCAGCCGACCGGGACGCGGGACGGTCCGTGGTTCGGGAGAACGTGGCTGCCACCGCACAGCCACCGCAATCTCATTGACACAGCCATCCGGCTGGATTATCCTGCTCAGGATATCCTATGAGATCGACGCTCCGGAACGCCTGTTGTACCTGTTGTAGGACGACGCAGATGTGTGCGTCTCCGTGGGCGCCGGGGTTCATGAGCTAGGTTCGAAAGAAAACTAGGCCTGAATTCAGCCCGCCCTCGGAGCAGATCCGAGAGGCGGTTTTTTTTTGAGCTCAAGCGAATACGGGGCGAACGACTACAACATGAGCGCTTCCACGATGGAACCATTGCATGCCGAATCGGGCGGCCGATTCGATCACCTGAAGATGCTCGAAGCCGAGAGCATTTTCATACTGCGCGAGGCGGCAGCGGAGTTTGCGCATCCGGTGATGCTGTATTCGATCGGCAAGGACTCGTCCGTGATGCTGCGGCTGGCGCAGAAGGCGTTCTACCCGGGGAAGATTCCGTTTCCGCTCCTGCACGTAGACACGAGCTATAAGTTTCCGGAGATGATCGAGTTTCGCGACTGGTACGCGAAGCACGTGGGCGCGGAGCTGATCGTGCACAAGAACCAGAAAGCGCTGGACGACGGCGCGAACCCGTATGCGCTCGGCACACAGAAATGCTGCGCTCTGCTGAAGACGCGGGCGCTGCTCGATGCGCTGGCGGAGGGCGAGTTCGACGCGGCGTTCGGCGGGGCGCGCCGCGACGAAGAGAAGTCGCGCGCCAAGGAGCGCGTCTATTCCTTCCGCGACTCACTCGGCCAGTGGGATCCGAAGAATCAGCGCCCCGAGCTCTGGAGCCTTTATAACGGGCGGCATCACAAGGGCGAGAGCATCCGCGTGTTCCCGCTGTCGAATTGGACGGAGCTCGACGTCTGGCTCTACATCCACGCGGAGAAGATTCCGATCGTGCCCCTTTATTTTGCGAAGGAGCGGGAAGCGGTGGTGCGCGGCGGGTCGGTGCTGCTGCTTCAGAGCGGTGTGCAACTGCTTCCGGGAGAGAAGCCGCAGGCCGTGAAGTGCCGGATGCGGTCGCTCGGATGCGTTCCGTGCACGGGCGCGATCCGGTCCGACGCCGATACGGTTCCCAAGATCATCGAAGAAATGCTTACTTTCCGGCGCTCGGAGCGCGAAAACCGCGTGATCGACCACGATGAAGAGGGCTCGATGGAAATCAAGAAACGCGAAGGATACTTCTAATGGCGACCACGCCTGCGGAACCGGCTCCCGAGACGACCGAGAACACCCCGCCGTTCAAATCGGCTGCGAGCCTGCTGCGATTCAGCACAGCGGGCAGCGTCGACGACGGGAAATCGACGCTGATCGGGAGGCTGCTCTACGACAGCCAGGCCGTGCTGGAAGACCAACTTGCGTCCGTGAGCAAGAGCAAGATCAACCGCTCCTCCGGCCCCATCGATTTTTCACTTCTCACCGACGGCCTGCGCGCCGAACGAGAGCAGGGCATCACCATCGACGTCGCCTACCGCTATTTCTCGACTCCCCGCCGCAAGTTCATCATCGCTGATACGCCGGGGCACGAGCAGTACACCCGCAACATGGCCACCGGATCATCCACCGCGGAAGCCGCTATAGTGCTGATCGACGCGACCAAGGGCGTGCTACGGCAATCGCGCCGGCACGCCTACATCGCGCACCTGCTGGGAGTGCAGCACATCGCCGCCGCGGTGAACAAGATGGACCTGGTGGGATTTTCGCAGGAAGTCTTCGAGCGCATCTCGGGCGAGTTTCGTGAATTCGCTGATCAGCTCGGAATCCGCGACGTCTATGCCGTGCCGGTGAGCGCGCTCGAAGGCGACAACGTGGTGCTGCGGAGCAAGCGCATGCCGTGGTTCGAAGGCCCGGCGCTTCTCGAATATCTCGAGACGGTGCCCGCAAGGGATGCGGAGTCTTCCGGGCCGCTGCGCTTTCCTGTGCAATACGTGGTCCGGCCGGACGCGAGCTTCCGCGGATTCGCGGGGCAAGTGGCTTCGGGCGTGCTGCGTCCCGGAACGAACGTCGTGGCGTTGCCCTCGGGAGTGAAGACGCGGATCGAATCGCTGGTGGCCTTCGAGGACGAGCCGGAGGCGGCAGGCCCTGGAAGCTCGATCACCGTCACGCTCGACGATGAGATCGACCTCAGCCGCGGGGACATGCTCATCGCGCAAGACCGCGCGCCCTCCACCGGAACGGAACTGCAGGCAACGCTCGTGTGGATGCATGCCGTGCCGCTCGATCCACACAAGATCTATCTGCTGAAGCACACGACGCGCACGGTCCGCGCGCGAGTGAGCCAAATCCGCTATCGGGTGGATATCAACACCCTCGAGCACGTGCCGGCGAAAAAGCTGGACATGAACGACATCGCCGCAGTGGACGTGAAGACGACGCTGCCTCTTTTTTTCGATCCCTATCGTGTGAACCGCACCACGGGCAGCTTCATCGTGATCGATCCGCTGACGAACGTCACGGTCGCGGCTGGGATCATCGAGCGCGCCATCGAACATGCGTCGCGGCACGGGATGGGCGCCCATCACCGGCATAGCACGCGGGAGGAGCGCATTCTGCGTTACGGCCACCCTTCGGCCGCCGTTTGGCTCAGAGGAAGGCCGCACGTGGCGGAGCTCTTGGAGCGCAGGCTTTTCGACGAAGGCTGGCACGTGCAACTGGCCGGTCCCAACGACTTTCTCGCGCACGAGCTTGTCACGGTCGCGAAGGCGTACCGCCTTTCCGGGCACATCACGATCTTTTCGCCGCTCGACGACGGGACGGACCAAAAGCAGGTGGTGCGGGCGATTTACGGCCCGGATTCTTTCTTTGCCGTCAACATAGATAACGACACAGACGAGCAAGCGGCGGAACGCACCGAGACCGTCCTGCGCAAGTGGCGCGACAAACATTCCGATCCGCAGAAGGGAAAGCCATGACACAGCCCGCACTCGACGCAGAATACGAGACCCTCTCCGCCGACGCGGCGATCGATCGTCTGCTCGCCGAAAACGCCGCCGCGAAAAGCAGGGGGTCGATCGGCATCACGTGCAGCTTTCAGGCCGAAGACATGATCGTGCTGCATCTGCTGCGCCGGCGCTTCCCGGCCATTCCCGTGCTGTTTCTCGACACCGGCTACCACTTCGCGGAAACCTACGCCTACCGCGATCGGATGACGCAAGCCTGGAATCTGAATCTGCAGAACCTGACCGCGAAGAAATCGGTGGCCGAGCAGGAGGCTGAGTTCGGGATTCTCAACCGCACCGATCCGGGACGCTGTTGCCATCTGCGAAAGGTCGAGCCGCTGTTCGAGGCGCTCGAAAAGTTTGACGTGTGGTTCACCGGACTGCGCCGGGAACAATCGCCGACGCGCCAGAATCTGAAAGTCGTGGAGCACCACATTCTGCCGAGCGGCAAAGTGCTATTAAAGGTGAGCCCACTGGCGGCCTGGACGTGGGGGCAGGTGTGGGAATACACATCTCGCGAGAAGATCGATTATTTACCGCTGTATGACTCCGGTTACCGCAGCATCGGCTGCGAACCGTGCACAGCAATTCCGGCGGCCGGCGCCGACCCGCGTTCGGGCAGATGGGGCGGACAGAAGCTCGAGTGCGGGATCCACACCGAATCCAAGCGGGCCGGCTGATGCACGTTTTGATCGGATTCGTGATCGCGCTGGCAGTCGGACTGACCGGCATCGGCGGCGGCAGTTTTACTGTGCCGGCGTTGGTCCTGCTCGTGGGACTGATGCCCGGAGCGGCCGTGGGAACGGCGTTTGTTTTCGCGGGCGTCCTGCGCCTGATCGCGGCACCCTTCTACTTGACCGGAAAACACGTTCACGGACGCTATCTGTGGCTTCTCGTGCTCGGAGCGGTCCCGGGTTTGCTGATTGGAACGTACGTCCTGCGGCTCCTGAGCAGCGATGCGGGCAGCCCGACTGTGGTCATCCTCCTGGGTCTTCTGCTGACGGCATCGTCGAGTGTGACGTTCATCCCGCGCGTGCAGAATACCGGCTTCGCGAAGAAGAATTCCCACTGGCTCCCTTGGCTGGCCCTTCCGATCGGCGTGGAATCCGGATTTTCTTCGGCGGGGGCTGGAGCACTGGGAACCGTGCTGCTATTGAATTATTCGGAGATGACTCCGCCGGAAGTTGTCGGGACGGACTTGCTATTTGGTCTGGTGCTCGCCGTGATCGGCGGCGCATTCCATTGGGAATTCGGCTCGATCAGTGGTCACGTGCTGATTGAGTTGCTGGCGGGCGGAGTGCCCGGCGTGGTGATGGGCTGCCTGCTGGCGCGCCGGTTGCCGGCGAGGAAGATGAAGTCGGTCATAGCGGTGATCGCCATCTTCGCAGGGTTGCAGTTGGTCTGGAGCGGTTCGCGCGCGCTCGTCGCCAGACATGACCGCCCAGCCGCCGCGACGAAGCACGAGGCGCAGACGGAGACGAGAACGGACTCCGTGGCGGGGCCCAGCGGATTAAATTAGACAGGATTCTTACTGGAAAACCGAATTCAGCTTCTCGCGATGGACTATAGATCGAAGCCGAGCTGCAGCCGGGCCGCTTCCGACATCCGGTCGATATTCCACGGCGGATCGAACACGATTTCTACGTTCACTTCCTTCACTTCGGGCAAGCTCGAGAGCTTACTTTCGACGTCGGCCTTCAACACGTTGCCCATGCCGCATCCGGGAGCGGTCATGGACATTTGGATGTCGATTTTGTAGCCGTTGGAGTTGAGCGGCGTAATGGCGCAGGAATAGATCAGGCCGAGGTCCGCGATGTTGACGGGAATCTCCGGGTCGTAGACAGTCTTCAGCTGGTCCCACACCGATTTCTCGCTGAACGTTCCTTCCACGCGCTCTGGAGTCGGCGGCGTGGCCGGCGTAAGGCCCATGGCATCGGCATCCTTCACGTCGATGCGAAACATCCCGAAGGGGCTCGTCACCGTGTAACTGCTGCCAAGAAACTGCATCACGCGCACGCTCGTCCCTGCCGGAAGGACGCGGGAGACACCGCTCGGGATGCCGATCGCGTCGCAGTTTCGCTTCAGGGGAATGGGTTCAGTCCAAGTCATAATTGCGTGTTCGGATCGAATTCAATTGTCGCTCTGCGTCCGGATTTTGCCCGCCGGTTCACTCCGTCGATACCGTGCTTTCTGCTTTCCCCTCGAGTGCGGCGTGCAACGTGTGCCAGGCCAGCGTGGCGCATTTCACCCGCGCGGGGAATTCTGATACGCCGGAAAACACCGCCAGCTTTCCCAAGGAAGCCTTGTCGCCGGCCGGCGCTTGACCGGTGACAAGTTTATGGAACAGGTCGAAAAGCTCTTCGGCTTCCTCTCGGCTCTTCCCCTTCAAGATCTGCGTCATCATCGAAGCGGATGCTTTCGAGATCGCGCATCCCGCGCCCTGAAAGCTGATGTCGCGAATCGCGTCGCCTTCGAGGTCCAGGTACACTGTGAAACGGTCGCCGCAGAGCGGGTTGTAGCCCTCGGCCTTATGGTTCGCCGTGGCCAGCGCGCCATAGTTGCGCGGGGCCTTGCTGTGCTCCACGATCACTTCCTGATAGAGATCGCGCAGGTCGGACATCAGGCGAACACCTCCCGCACGCTCTCGACTCCGCGAACCAGGGCGTCCACTTCCTCCCTCGTGTTGTAAAGCGCAAACGATGCCCGCGCGGTGGCCGGAATGTCGAAGCGCTGCATGACCGGCTGGGAGCAGTGATGCCCGGTGCGGATGGCGATTCCTTGCTGGTCGAGGATCGTTCCTATATCGTGCGGATGGACGCCTTCGAGCACGAAAGACAGCACGCCCGCCTTTTCGCTGGCCGCGCCGACGATGCGCAGGCCGTGAATCGCGGAAACCGCGTCCGTAGCGTACTCGAGCAGATCGCGCTCGTGCGCCGCGATGCGATCGAGGCCCAGGCTCTCTACATACCGGAGCGCCGCGCCCAACCCGACTGCGCCTGCGATATGCGGCGTTCCGGCCTCGAATTTGTAGGGAAGCGCGTTATAGATCGTCTTCTCGATGGTGACCGAACTGATCATGTCGCCGCCGGCCTGGTAGGGAGGCATCGCGTCAAGAAGCGCCGACTTGCCGTAGAGGATGCCGATTCCCGTGGGGCCGTAGATCTTGTGGCCTGAAAACGTATAGAAATCGCAGTCCAACGCCTGAACGTCCACCTTCAAATGGGGCACGGCCTGCGCTCCGTCGATCAGCACCGGAATATTGCGGCTGTGCGCGAGTTCGATGATCTGCTTCACGGGATTCACCGTGCCGAGCGCGTTGGAGACGTGCGTGACGGCGACGAATTTCGTGCGCGGGCCGATCAGCTCGGCGAATTCGTCGAACAGCAGTTCGCCCGCGTCATTGATGGGAGCCGCGCGCAGCTTTGCACCTTTTTCGTCGCACAGAATCTGCCAGGGCACGATATTGGAGTGGTGCTCCATTCCGGTGATGAGCACTTCGTCCCCGGGGCCCACGTGCGTGCGCCCGTAGGATTGCGTGACGAGGTTGATGCCTTCCGTGGCGCCGCGAACGAATATGATCTCGTTCGAGGCGCGCGCGTTGATAAAGCCTTGCACGGCACGCCGCGCTCCTTCATACGCTTCGGTGGCGCGCTCGGAAAGAAAATGCACGGCGCGATGGATGTTGGCGTTTTCATGCTCGTAGTAATTGCGGACCGCGTCAATCACCACGCGCGGCTTCTGGGACGTGGCGGCGTTGTCGAGGTACACGAGCGGCTTGCCGCGAATCTTTTGCTGCAGGATCGGAAAGTCGGCGCGCACGCTCTCGATATCCCACGAGGAGAGATCGGCCCGCCCGCCGGCAACGCGCGCGGGAGCAGTTCCGTACGATGCGGCCCGCAGTTTGGCCTCCGGATTCCTGGCGGCGGTCATCGAATCTCCTCTCCCACAGCGAGCTGCTCCCCTCTCGCGAAATCCTGGGACGCACCCGTGATACGAGCTAAAGTGTGATGGATCAGATCTTCGACGTGTGTGCGCGCTGGTCCTTCCTTCATGCGATCCAGGCACTCACTCGCGAACGCGAGCAGCAGGAGTCTGCGCGCGGACACTTCGTCAATTCCGCGGGAGCGCAGATAGAACAGCGCATCTTCCTCGATCTGTCCGATCGTCGCGCCGTGCGTGCACTTCACGTCGTCGGCGTAGATTTCAAGCTGCGGCTTGGTGTCGATCTGTGCGTTGTCCGAAAGCAGCAGGTTGCGGTTCGTTTGCTTCGCGTCGGTTTTTTGCGCGTCCTTGTGCACGATGATGCGGCCATGAAATACGCCGTGGGAGTGGCCGTCGAGAATTCCGTTGTAGAACTGCCGGCTGCTGCAGTGGGGGGCCGCGTGCTCCACGAGCATGTAGTTGTCAAGATGTTGCCGGCCGCTTCCGACGAAGAGTCCGTTGATCAAGCATTCGCAGCCGTCGCTCGCGAGCACCGGGTGAACGTTGTTGCGCACAAGCCCGCCGCCCACGAGCACGGAGTGCGACGCTACTTCCGCCGCCCGGCCCTGCTGGATGCGCAGCGTTGACACGTTGAAAGCTTGCGCGTGCTCGCGCTCGATCATGTAGTGCGAAATCACGCTGGAATCGCCCGCCACGAGTTCCGTCACCGTGTTACAGAGCGCTTGACCGCCGCCGAGCGATACGTAGTCTTCCACGATCGTGGCCTCGCAATTCTCCTCGGCCACAATCAGGTTGCGCGGGTGGCTCACCGTGGGATATTCATGCGCGGTCGAGACGAACAGCAGGTAGATCGGATCCCTCACCACGGCGCCTTTCCCGATGTGCACGTACGCTCCGTCTTCCAAGAACGCGGTGTTCAGCGCGCAGAAGGCGTCGCGTTGCAAATCGACGTAGCGGCCAAGGTGTGGTTCAAGCGTTGCCGGAGTGTTTGCGATCTCCTCCGCGAGACTGGAAACGGTCACGCGGTCGGGCAGCCTGCCGAGCGCGGACAACTCGGGCGCAAATCGTCCGTCTACGAAGACGAGCCGGCAGGCGGCATCGGCCATGTACAGCGGCTCGAGTTCCTTGCGCGAAGGCGGAGCATGGCCATCGCGGACGAGCCGAAACGCAGTCTGCGCGATCGCCGCAGGATTCGTGAACCGCCAGTCTTCGTCGCGAGTCGTGGGAAAGCCGACCTCGCTGAAACGAGTGAAGCCATCTTGCCGAAGCTTCCGCAGCCAGGCGAGTTCCGCGCTCGCGGCGGATTGCTCGAATCCGCGAAAGCTCTTCGTGTAATTGTCCAGTCCCTGCGTTGCTGTTGCCACCTTGCTATTCCCCATTTGCCCTATTCCAAGGTCACGCGGTGCGCGCCGCCGCTTCCATAGTGGAGTAGCCCGTCTCTTCGAGTTGCAGCGCGAGCTCCGGCCCGCCCGAACGGACGATGCGGCCGTCGACCAAGACATGGACGCGGTCCGGCACGATGTAGTTGAGCAGCCGCTGATAGTGCGTCACGACGAGAATCGCGCGCTCGGGGCTGCGCATGCTGGTCACGCCCTGCGCGACAATCCGCAGCGCGTCGATGTCGAGCCCGGAATCCGTCTCATCCAGGATGGCCAACCTCGGCTCGAGTACCGCCATCTGCAAAATCTCATTGCGCTTCTTCTCGCCGCCGGAGAAAGCTTCGTTCACGGACCGGTTCAGCAGCTTGTCGTCCATCTCGAGCAGCTTCAGCTTTTCGCGAAGCATGGGAAGGAAATCCATGGCGTCCATCTCATCCAGCCCGCGGTACTTGCGCACGGCGTTGAGCGCGGAGCGCAGGAAGTAGGCATTGCTGATCCCCGGAATCTCGACCGGATACTGAAAGGCCAGGAAAACGCCGTCGCACGCAGCCTCTTCCGGCTTCATCGCCAGCAGGTCTTTGCCGTTGAAGAGCACCTCGCCGTCGGTGATCGTGTAGGATTCGCGCCGAGCCAATACCTGGGCCAGCGTGCTCTTGCCGGAGCCGTTTGGCCCCATGATCGAATGCACTTCTCCGCCGTCCAATTGAAGGTTGATGCCCTTCAGAATTTCGCGACCGTCCACTTGGACGTGCAAATTTTTGATTTCGAGCAAGCTCATTCCCTTTTCCTCTTAGCTAAGAAACTGCGCCCGCCCCAAGGCGGCCGCTTCCCAAACGATCCCGCTCATCCGACGCTTCCTTCCAGGCTCACGCTCATCAGCTTCTGCGCCTCGACGGCGAACTCCATGGGCAGCTCGCGAAAGACGCGCTTGCAGAAGCCACTGACGATCATCGAGACAGCGTCCTCCGGCTTAATGCCGCGCTGCCGAAGATAGAAAAGTTGGTCTTCGCCAATTTTGGAGGTCGACGCTTCGTGTTCCATCCGCGCCGTTGAATTCTTCACTTCGATATAGGGGAACGTGTGCGCGCCGCACTTGTCTCCAATCAGAAGCGAGTCGCACTGCGTGTAGTTGCGTGCGCCGGTGGCGTCCTTCAGTATTTTTACCTGGCCCCGATACGTATTCTGCCCGTGCCCTGCGGAGATGCCCTTCGACACGATCGTGCTGCGCGTGTTCTTGCCGATGTGAATCATCTTCGTGCCGGTGTCGGCCTGCTGGTAGTTGTTGGTGACGGCGACCGAGTAGAATTCGCCCACGGAATTCTCGCCCTGCAGGATGCAGCTCGGATATTTCCAGGTGATGGCCGAGCCGGTTTCCACTTGCGTCCAGGAAATCTTCGAGTTGCGGCCCAGGCATTTGCCGCGCTTGGTTACGAAGTTGTAGATCCCGCCCTTGCCGTTCTTGTCGCCGGGGTACCAGTTCTGCACCGTCGAGTACTTGATGTTCGCGTCGTCGAGCGCGATCAGCTCGACGACCGCTGCATGAAGCTGGTTCTCATCGCGAATCGGCGCGGTGCAGCCCTCGAGATAGCTCACCGAAGCGCCTTCTTCGGCCACGATCAGGGTTCGCTCGAACTGCCCGGTCTCCGCCGCATTGATGCGGAAGTAGGTGGAAAGCTCCATCGGGCAGCGCACGCCCTTGGGCACGAACACAAACGACCCATCCGAAAAGACGGCCGAGTTCAGTGTGGCGAAGTAGTTGTCCGTGTAGGGCACGACCGATCCGAGGTATTTCTTCACGAGATCCGGGTGCTTCAGCACCGCTTCCGAGAACGGACAGAAAATCACGCCCGCCTCGGCCAACTTTTCCTTGAACGTTGTGGCCACGGAAACGCTGTCGAACACCGCATCTACAGCCACGCCCGCAAGAATCTCCTGTTCCGCCAGCGGAATCCCCAGCTTGTCGTAGGTGCGCCGGATTTCCGGGTCGAGTTCGTCGAGGCTCTTCAGAGCAGGCTTCTGCTTGGGCGCCGAATAGTAGTAGATATCCTGGTAATCGATCGGCGGATACTTGACGTTGGCCCACTTCGGCTCGGCGTGCGATTGTTCGAGCGTCAACCAGTGCCGAAAGGCGCGCAAGCGCCACTCCAGCATGAACTCGGGCTCGTTCTTCTTCGCCGAGATGAAGCGAATGATGTCCTCATGCAGGCCCTTCGGAGCCTTGTCTTCTCCGATGTCGGTGACAAATCCCCATTTGTATTCCCTCTGGGCCAGTTCGCGGATCGAATCGGTATTGG
>DATLWP010000328.1:0-5007 GCA_035576265.1 Candidatus Polarisedimenticolia bacterium | reverse complement strand
CACGGTGCGGCCTTCCCAGTTCGCCATGAAGATTTCGCCCGCCAGTGGCGGCGCCTGGCCGCTGCCGCTCAGGTCGTCCATGTGGCAATTGCTGCAGTCCGTGCCGTAAACGACGTTGCCTTGCTTGGCTTGATCCGCCGTGTAGACACCGTCATTGGTGGTCTTAGGCGCTGCGGACGCCTTCGCCGAAGCTGTCAGGCTACGCGGATGCGCGATCAATATCGCGGCGAGCACGATTCCGAGCAGAGCCAGTCCACGCACGACAGAATTTCCGCCGCGCGAAAAACCCATTTTCTTGATTGCGTTCATCGAAGTGGAGTCCCCTCGTTTGGTGAAGTGGTATCGCCTTGCCGTATCATCGGGACCATGGTAGCAAACGTTCGTCCGAATTTGGGCACCATCCGTGATTGGAAATCATTTGGGCGATTCGTGTCCGGGCGGATCCTGACCGACTCTCGCTCTGGTCATTTCCTGCCGACCGTTTTAGGATGTGGACTCGGCGCGGGGGGTTGGTTCGGCACCGGAGAACTGGCATGGCAGGAGGATGCAACATGAACCACGTGGAACAGCCTCGGAGAGTATCGCGACGCGGCTTCCTAGCTGGCGGAGCGGCGGCGATCGTGGCAGTCGCGGTCACCGGCACGACCGTATTGATGGACCCGAGTGGCGCATGGGCCGTTGAACTGCAAAGCTTGAAGCCCGAAGAAGCACAGGCTTTGCTGAAATTCGTGCACGATCTATTCCCCCATGACCAGCTCGCCGAGGTTTACTACGCGAACGCCATCGCGCCTCTCAACGACGAAGCGGCGAAGGACCCGTCCGCCAAGCGATTGCTCGTCGATGGAATTTCCCGGCTGAATCGGCTAGCCCAGGCCGCGGGCGGCGCGGCCTACGCGGATGTGTCGGACGAAAAGATTCGCGTGGCTGCGATCAAGCAATTGGAGGGCAGTCCGTTTTTCGCGAAAGTTTACGGCACGGCCGTCGTTTCGCTTTATAACCAGCCGAAGCTGTGGCCGAAGTTCGGCTACGAGGGCCCGTCCTCTCCACTGGGCGGCTATCTGCACCGCGGCTTCAGCGATATCGATTGGTTGTGAAGCGGTCTTGACGATCGGTGCGGCTGTTCCGGCAGAGCGAACCGATTTGTGCCGCGCGACTCGCTCGAGTCTTCGGGGAGGGTTGAAATGCCCGCGAAATTTGATTTGAACGATTCATCCGTCGTTGTGATTATCGGCTCGGGCGCTGGCGGTGGAACTCTGGCGAACGAGTTGGCGCAGAAGGGTGTTTCCGTGGTGGTCCTCGAGGCAGGGAAACGTATCCAGATCGGCGATTTCAAGAACGACGAAGTCGCGATGTTCAACCTCTTCACGTGGCTCGATCCGCGCACCACCTCCGGCACGTGGTCCGTGGCAAAGACGTCTCCCGACCTGCCCGCATGGATCTGCAAGCTCGTGGGCGGAACGACGGTCCACTGGGGCGCCGTCGCGCTGCGTTTTCAGGAGCACGAATTTAAGCCGCGAACTCACTACGGCGACGTCGCCGGCGCGAATGTGCTCGATTGGCCCCTGGACCTGAAGGAAATGGAGCCGTATTACGACCGCGCCGAGGACAAAATGGGCGTTTCCGGAACCCACGGCATTCCGCTCCTGCCGGCAAGCAATCACGGCAAAGTGCTTTTCGCCGGCGCGAAGAAGCTCGGCTACAAGCAATTCCGGGTCCCGACCATGGCCATCAATTCCGTTCCACGTGATGGCCGTGCATCGTGCCAGCAGACCGGCTTCTGCGTCCAGGGCTGCACGTTTGCCGCGAAGTGGTCGACGATGTACACGGAAATTCCGAAGGCCGAGGCGACCGGAAAAGCGGAAGTCCGGCCGGAGTCACAGGTCCTTCGGATCGAGCATGACGCGTCCGGGAAAGTGGCCGCTGTCGTGTACGCCGATCGCACCGGCGCTCTGCAGCGGCAGAAGGCGCGAATCGTAGCCGTGGCTGGAAATGCGATCGAGAGCCCACGTCTCCTTCTCAATTCATCTTCGAGCAAGTTTCCTCACGGCCTTGCCAACTCCTCAGGCCAGGTGGGCCGGTACTACATGCGGCATACAACGGGGGCCGTATTTGCATCATTCGAAAAGCCCGTTCACATGTACCGCGGAACCGCCCAGTCCGGAATCGTTATGGATGAGTCGCCCAACAACCCCAAGCGCGGCTTCGTGGGCGGCTATCAGATGGAACTGCTTCCGCAGGGACTGCCCAGCTTTGCGCAGACCGTCGTTCCGGGAGGCTGGGGCCGCGACCGCGCTTCTTTTGTAGACAGCTACGTGAACCTGGCCGGTTTGTGGGTCATCGGCGAAGACATGCCTCTCGCAACCAACCGCATCACGCTCCATCCTGAGAGGAAAGACCAATTCGGCGTCCCCATCGCCAACGTCCACTGCGACGAGCATCCCAATGATATTGCCATGCGAAACCATGGCTACAAGCAAGCCGATGCCCTGTACAGGTCCATCGGTGCAAAGAGAACCGTTCACGTTCCTCCCTACCCCTCGACACACAATATGGGCACGAACAGAATGTCGGAGAAACCGCAAGACGGCGTGGTCAATCGCTTCGGGCAGGCCCACGACATCAAGAACCTTTTCGTGTCCGACGGCAGCCAGTTCACGTCCAGCGGTGGCGAGAACCCGACTCTGACGATCGTCGCACTGGCCATCCGCCAGGCCGAATACATCGCGGACCAAATGAAAAGAGGAGAGATCTAAAGCAGCGACAGCTGCCGTCAATCATCCGCGGAGAATTTTCAAAAACTCGCCCGAGTAGCGGCAGCCTTCGTGCCATCGTGTCTAAATCCGAAATGCACGATCCAATCGTTCGCAGCACGTTGCGTCGGAGCAAATTTCCATTCTCGGGCGGCCTGCAACGCGAGTCTTGCGAAATACTTGCTCGGCCCAGACGACTCAATCGTGGCATCGGTGACGTTTCCCGCGGGATCAACGCTCACCCTGATCCCAACCCTGACCGTTCCCCAAATCGTATCGCTGGCCGACTTCGGCACATCGGGCAAGACCTGACGAATCACGCCATTGTTGGCAGCGCTAGCGGAGGAAGCCGCTGGTGCCGCCGCTCGTGAAGAAGTTGCGCGGTTCAGGGAGGTATCGCCGGAATTCTCCTTTTCAACCGGCGTCGCCTGTTTCCTTTCTGAGGTGGCAGCACTGCCGAGGCGTTGCGACTTGCTCTGCGTCTTCGCGGATACTTCTCCCGTGGGTTGCAAAGGTTCGGCGCTGGACTTGGAAGAGTGGCTCACCAATTTCAAGCCTGCAAAGCCGATCAATGCGAGGAGGAGAATTAGAATGGGAATCAGGTACGTGCGTCGCGCGGGCGAGCCGTTCCGCCGAACAGGTAGCGCCTGCGGCACGGCTGCCGGGAGACGGAGCCGGCTCGCGATATCCGCCGCTTTCCATCGAAGCTTGGGGTCCCTCCGCAAGCAGTGGTGGGCTACCTCTCGAAGCGAGGGCGGCAAGGTGTCAGGCACCTCGGGATCGGCTTGCCCGTTACGATCCCATGCGGGCAAACGCTGAGTCAGTACCTCGACCAGTGTCATTCCAAGCGACCACGTGTCGGCGGCAGGGGAACTCGTCGTATCCGGTGGATCGTACGGGCTCGGATCGCTGATCGGGTCACCCGCGAGACGAAGGTCGTCGCTCGCCAGTTTCAACTGGTCGCCGCTCGCCATGACATTGGCGGGCTTTATGCGTCCGTGCACCAAGCCTCTCGCGTGGAGGTACGCCAGCGCGTCCACGGCGGGCTTGAGCATTTCGCTCGCCTCATTTTCGGTGAGCGGCCGCTCCGAAACGACCTGCGACAAATTCTCTTCGGCATGCTCCATCACGGCGAAGAGAAGTTTTGTGCCGCCAATTTGGCAACGGCCGGTCTTAAATATGCGAGCTAGGTTCGGGTGAGACATCGTCACCGCTCGTTGCCACGAACTTAGCTGTTGTTTTGCGTTCGGCGAGCTCTCGGGAACTAGCTTGATCGCGACTGCTTGAGGGGCGCCTTCAGGAAAATCCGCGACAAAGACGGCGCTGTGCTCGGAACCCCCCAGATATTGGCGCAGACGAAATTCTTCGTTGACTGATTGTCCTTCCCACTGTTTCCAGGTCTCGGCCATGGGTGCCTCCGCGAGCTGGTCCATGTATTGTTCGCTCATAGTTCCCAGGTTCCAAGCGGAAAATCCCCGACATTTTACACACGGCAACCCCCCCGGTATCGGGGTGGGAAGCGAAAACCGAAGCACGCCAATTGGCAGGAAGAAGAGAGCCGAGAGTCCTCGAAATCCTTCCCCTAAGCCTTAATTCTGCAACGACATATGAAGATCAGGAAGCCGTTTGTAACTGCCCCGACTCCGCAGTTGCGGTGGCAGGCTTAAACTGATTTGAAAAGCGCTGGTGGTGGGTGAGGGTGCTGCCCCCTCCCGGCACGCTAATCTGGCGTTTTTCGGGGTTTATAAGACCCCGCCGCACGGCTGGTGCTACCCACCGTCCCGCAGGGTCGTATTACCGGGTCAAAGCTCATACTGTAAATATATTATGCCACGCAATAGGTTTCAAACCGCTCGTCGGTATGGGAATTCGGCATTCGACGTTGGCGTCACGACGCAAGTTTTTTCCACTCGCGTCTTGAGATGGTTGCGGGGACCGGACTGGACCGGGCTGACGTCCTCCGGTTCCTGAGCGCTACGCGCTCAAACTGGAACAATACCAGCCCGACGCGCGGGCCCATGCGCAGTAAGAATGAAAGAGGAAAGTAAGTGGTTGCAGGGGTCGGATTTGAACCGACGACCTCCGGGTTATGAGTCTTGCAGCTAACACTTAAGTGCTGTCGAATCAATCGCGCTGTTGTCAAAAGTGACGTCTCCAAGCACATTCTGTCAGCTTAAGTGCAGTAGCGAATTGGGCTTATTGGGTTGAAAAGTTTGTCAGCTTATCCGCAGTTTTTCTTGCGCCAAGACCGCGATCT
>DATLWP010000327.1:0-2324 GCA_035576265.1 Candidatus Polarisedimenticolia bacterium | reverse complement strand
TGTTGCAACGGCAGTTCGATGACACGCACGAATGCGTCCTTCACGGCCGCAACGTCGACGGCCACCAGGCGCTCTTTCTCGCCGTACAGGATAATGGGCAAATCCGGCCGCGACTCGTGCAAACTGCCGAACAGCCTGCGTTGTTCGTCCGGAGACGCGCACGGTCCGAGAAGCATGGCGTCAATGCCGGAATCTTCACCTAGCTGCTGTCGCCAGTCGTCGGGGTGAGTCTTGTGAATTCGGGCGAAGCCGAGTGTTTCGAGCAAGCCCTTAAGCTGGTGCCGGCGCACCTCGTCAGCATCGATGATAACCAGCGTGTTGTTAGCGAAATCCAAGCGTTCCCCCTTCAGGTTCCCGTGACACAAGTGTCGCCGAATCGGAGGCGCCACCGGCTACCGGCGCGCGTCCATGGTTCAGCCGGTAGGTGCGGCGGCCGGTCCCGGCGGCACTGGCATCACCTCTTTAGTATAGATAGCGGGAAATGGTTCGTAGGTAAGGAAGGGGGGCTGGCCGCGCTGAACCCGCACTGGAATTGCGGAAGCCGCGATTTGGGTCAGACCTCGTGTCGGCCGTGCACGGCCTCCACCGTGCCGGACTGCGCAATCGCCTCGACGCGGTTGCGGTCGAGAAGTCGTATTTGGCGCCCGATAATCTCGATCAACCCCTGCTCCTGGAATCGCGACAGCAAACGGCTGACTGTCTCCAGCGCGAGCCCGAGATAGTGGCCGATGTCCTGCCGTGACATCACCAGATTCAGATCGATGTCGGACAGACCCAGCGCCGCCTGGCGATGCGAAAAGCTCACGAGAAACGTCGCGAGACGCTCTTCCGCGGTCATCCGGCCGAGGATCACCAACATGTCCTCGTCTGCCTGGATCTCGTGACTCATGACGGCAAACAGCTGATGCTGCAAACCTGGAATGCGATGCGCCAACGCCTCAAGACGCTCGAACGGGATTTCACAGATGTCTGACGTCTCGAGCGCCTCGGCGGTGCAATGATGCCGCTGGCTGGTGATGGCATCGAAACCCAACACTTCGCTCGGTAAGAAGAAACCGGTGACGTGGACGCGTCCGTCTTCCGTCACCGAGGTCGTCTTGAACATGCCGCGCCGCACGGCATAGAGCGCGCGCAAAGGGTCGCCCGTCCGGTACAGCACTTCGCCTTTTCGAATCGTGCGATAAGGCTTAATGATGTCATCGAGCAACTGCAAATCGTTGTCGTGCAGACCGTGCGGGAGGCAGCGCTGGCGTAAATGACAGTCTCGGCAGCCGGGCTGCGGAGTCGACACGCCGATAATTCTCCCGGGTGGTCGATTAGCCATGAGTCCGTACGCCCAATTGGATTTCGCGTCGCCCGTCAAGCATCAGCAGCTATTTAGCCAGCTTCCTCCCGGAATAGCCAGCGAGTGGCCCGGCGATGGCCGGAAGTTAGGAATTCCGGAAGTTACGACTTGAAGATGCTCTCGGAAGGCGCGTCATCGGCGTTCGCGAGGGAGCGCACTCGTTCGATGTCGAGCAGGCGGACCTGACGACCGATGACCTCGATGAGACCCTGTTCTTGAAAACGAGAGAACAAGCGACTGATCGTCTCGAGCGCCAGACCTAAGAAGTATCCAATATCCTGCCGAGACATCGCCAGGCTCAGATCCGTTTCCGACCGACCCTGGCGCGCCTGTCGACGTGAGAAACTGAGCAGAAACGAAGCGAAGCGCTCCTCGGCGCTCATGCGCCCGAGCATGACCAACAGCTGTTCGTCACGCAGCAGTTCCCGGCTCATGATTCTCATCAGTTGACGCTGCAAGCCGGGAATCTGAGACCCTAACTCTTCCAGACGATCGAACGGGATCTCACACACATCGGACGTCTCGAGGGCTTCCGCCGTGCAGGGATGCACATCGCGCGTAATGGCGTCAAACCCGAGTATTTCGCCGGCGAGAAAAAACCCGGTGACATGTACTCGACCATCCTCCATGACACCCGACGTCTTGAATGCCCCTCGCCGCACGGCAAATAACGAGCGCAGCTTATCGCCCGCGCGGTAAAGTACCTCCCCCTTGTGGACTCCGTAGCGTCGCTTAAGGGTCGAGGCAAGTTGATCGATCTCCTGATCGCTCAACGCCACGGGCAGACAAAGCTCCCGCAAGTTGCAGTCTTTACAGGCCGCCTTCAGGCTGGCGATATTGATGACTTTTCCGGAAGTACCGTGCTGCATCCGTACAATTCCCGAGCAAAAGCTATACCGACATTAGGCCTTGGCTCAGAAATAATTTCCAGAGGCCCGATTGACAGTGCCTGAATACGTGTTTTCCTTGCTATCAGACC
>DATLWP010000326.1:0-7161 GCA_035576265.1 Candidatus Polarisedimenticolia bacterium | reverse complement strand
CGCCGCCCCAGGCGCGCACCCTCCCGCACGCGCTCTGCGGCGGCGCGTTCCCCTTCGGCCTTGAATTTTCGCAGCAGCTCATCCAGCCGCACCAGACACATCTCCGCGTCCGCGAGCGTCGAAAAATGCAGCAGATCGCTGAACTCTTCTTCGTAGCGCCCGGCCGTGTCTGATTCTGCGGACCACACGACGCGCAGGCCCGCCTCCTGGAGGACACTCACGATGTAATCCGGTGACGTCTTCCCCTGCGCGCCTAGTTGCGCGATCAGCCGCCTGCGGATCTGCTCGATCTCCGCGGGCGTGAAACGGGGCCTGCCAAGCCCGCGGGCGGCCTCGAGGATCAGCTCCTTCTTCGTCGCCGGTGCGCTGGACGAACGCGCTTTTGAACGGCCGGGCTTCAACGATGTCCTCGACGCTTCTTTTGGGCAGATTCCGGGTTGGCTGCCCGCGCGTCGCGGGCAAGCAGTTGGCGAAGCCGCGCGACGTTGCGGTTATGCCCCTCGAGCGTGCGGCTGAAAAAATGGCTGCCTTGATCGTTGGCAACGAAATATAAGTAATCCGTGCGCGCGGGCGCGAGCGCAGCCCGTAGCGATGCCTCGCCCGGATTGGCGATCGGGCCCGGAGGCAGGCCGCGATGCTCGTAGGTGTTGTATGCGGAATCGACGCGCAAATCCTCGGGCCGGAGGTTTTTCACTGGACGTCCTTCGCGCTGCAGGGCGTACTGCACCGTCGGGTCGCATTGCAGCGGGTAATGGCGGCGCAAACGATTGTAGAACACCCCGGCGACGAGCGGCCGCTCTTTCGCGTCCGGCGTCTCCCGTTCGACGAGGGATGCCAGAGTGACCACTTGGCCGGTCGTCAGACCGTCCTCGTGCGGGGAGGCGTGCGAAGGATCGAGCTTTGCCCATACGGCGCGGAAATTTTCCACCATGCGCTTCGTGATCTGCCCGCAACTATTGTGGCGCGTGAATTCGTACGTCGAAGGAAAGAGGAACCCTTCGAGGCTCGTCGCTTGCGGGGCTAGGTCCGACACCAGTGACACGTCGCGCGCCGCATCCAGAAACTCCTCTCGGCTGCAAATGTTCAGCCGGTCAAGATCGGCCGCGATGTCGTACATGGTCCAGCCTTCCGGAATCGTAACGACGTGGACGAAAACCTGGCCGCGCGCGATCTTCCAGAAAACCTCGCGCGAGTTCAGCGGACGGTCGAAGAGATATTCGCCAGCCTGCAAGCGGTTGCGAAAATGCCATTCGCTGAACAGCGCAAATGCGAGCCGACTGGGGATGATATCGTTGCGCCGGAGTATCCCGGCGATTCCCCAGCGCGACGTCCCGCGCGGAATGTCCACGAAGACCTTTTCGGAGGCGGGACCGCGGTAGGAACGGTTGATTTGCGAATCGAGCCAGCCGGCGCCCGCTCCGAGTGCGGCAATCGCGAGAAGGGCCAGCAGGCCGAGCCGTCGCATCATCCGCTATTCTTTCTCCGTGATGGAGGTCGGCGCCGCCGCGCGCCTTCGTTCGAGATAATCGCGCAACAGAATCGCGGCGGCCACATCATCGAGGGCCCGGCCCTTTCGACGCTTGGATTGAGTTTCCGCCGCCATGCGCTCCGCCTCCCAGGTTGTCAATCGCTCGTCAACGAGTTCCACTTTCATGCGGAGTTCTTTCGCAAGGCGATCCGAAAATCGCGCTGCTTCGTCCGCCATCTCTCCCGCCGCGCCGGTCATGTGCAGCGGATGGCCGACGATAATTCGCGACACTCCATGCTTCCGGCAAATCTCGCGCAACCGGCGCAGATCGTTTCGCCGGTTCGTTCGCACCAGCATGCCCAAGGGCTGCGCCGTCAGGCCCAGTTCGTCCGAGAGCGCCAGGCCGATCCTCTTCCGGCCATAATCGATGGCGAGAATCCGTCGCGGCGTCGATTCGCCCTCTGCCGTGAAACCATCTCTCTCTTCCGCGCGCTGGGTCATTGCCGTTGCCCGCCCATTATACGTGACGCCGACCCGGCCGCAGATTTCGATCCCTCTTCCTGCCCGAGCAAGTAAATGCCAGGCTGCAGCGGTGCTCCCGGGAGATTGGGTTAGGACAACGTGACGCCCTCAACGCGGGTGCTTCGATTGGCGGCCGCGTTCGCCGTTTGCCCATAGGGGCCAGAGGCCCGCAAGCTTCATCTTCCGCTCGAGGCTCGTGTCCTTGATGAGTTGTTCGACCTGGGCTCGTGATTGCCGCGGGCCGATGCGTTGTGGAGCATCGGCAATCGCGTAGGCGGTCACAGCGGCAATGGCAACGTGATTCTTCAGCTCGTGGAGCGCCGCCTGGTCGATTGTGCCCGCGTCGGCGCGGACGCCAGGCACGCGATTCTCCGAGCCCGCGTTCGCCACGAGCGCAGGAATCCCGTCGAGCAAGAAGTCGAGGCTTTCGGGCTGCGGTTCCGCGTTGAGCGTAAACGTTCTCACGCCCAGCGAGCGCACCGGCTCGAGCGTTTCGCGAACAGCCTCCAGAATGTCCTTGCGCCCGTTCAAGGAATAGCCAGTTACGGGCTCAGTTCCCACGCTGAAAAAAATCCCGGCTACGGCCCGGTCGAGCTCCTGTTTGTGCGCTGTTGCATAAAGCCGTGATCCGGGCTTGCCCGGTTTTGACCTGATGAACAGTACGAAACGGATCGAACGTCGCGGAATCGTTCCTGAGGCGTGAATCACGCGCGCCGCGTCGATCACGACGGCAAGGTCCGCGCCAACGTCAACTGCTTCTGTTTTCGGGCTTCGCGCATCCAGGTGCGCACCGAGCACGACGAATTCGTCCGGCCTTTCGCGCCCGCGGATTTCCCCGACGACCGTTTCCGTTCCCGCTGTGTCGCTCGCCGCAGGTGTGAATTCCTCTGTGTGTGCCCGATCTACCCCCGCGCGGCGCAGCGCCTCGAGCGCCCAATTCCTGACGGATTCCGTCGCCTTGGAGTCGATGGAATCTCCCTGGTCCAGATGGGCGAGTTGCCGAAGATTGCCCTCCAGCGGAGAAGCGCCCAGGGCGCTTTGGATCATCGCCGGGGCCAGTTCCGAACAGGATTTCTCCACCGAACAGATACCGGCTCCGCTGGGCACTTGTTTCCAGCCTGGCGGGGGCTTGATCGGCGCCAACTGCGCGGCTGTAACTGACGCGCAGACAAGCACCAAAGAACCAAGCCGAGTCAGACGGGCGATCCGGCGAAGCGTCTTGAGCGTTCCCCGGTCGGTTGATGGTGCCGCGCCGCGTTCGGAAATCGCACGCATTGTCACTCTCTATGGCGTCTTACGTTCGCATTATAGCGGGGAGAAGACGCGGAATCACACTCTCGCCAGCCAGGTGGCCTGTGGAAAAAGCCATCACGCTGGAAGAAAGTTCCGCACGCATGAACATTCTACCTAGAACGGAATTCCAAGTCCGGTCGTAAGTGCTTGCAACTGTCTCAAAATGAGAAGCTTAAATTTGTGACAAACTTTGGCACCCCATCTGCCGCTGGTTGGTGGGTCGTGCATCTCCGAAACAAGCGGCCTGGCTTCGTGGCTGACCGAAATTTTCTGTCTTTCACGAGGCTATGCAATGTTCCCGGCTGGAAGGGCAGCCTTGCAGGGCCGTACTCCAAGAGCAGTCATACCAAGAAGCTTTGCCCAGCGCAGGCCTGGGTAAGGGCGGGAAAGGCAAATAGTGAAGAAAGTGCGTGAATTCCCGAAGCCAGCCCAGTATCATAAGAAACACGACGCAAACCAATCTGACTATTACGTCTTTTGTGACAATTCGACCGGAATGGCGCAATTTCGAGCGTCGGCACACAGGGATTTGGATTGCACGGTCGAACGGCTGGCGGGCTTGCTTGCGATGCAGTGCCTCGTGCGTGGTTCTGAGCCCGGCCATTTCGCCATTCTGGTTCCTGCTGAAAAAGTGCTTGCGAATCGGCTTGTGTCTCGCGCCAAGGAACTTCTCGAACAGGGGCGAGCAGTGGCTGCTCCGGCGTCGCTGAGCCCCCGGCAGAGGGAGATCCTGCATTCCGTAATGCGCCATCGCGCGAACAAGGAAATTGCCGTGAAGCTGAACATTACGGTGCGGACGGTGAAGTTTCACATTTCTTCCTTGTTGGCCAAGTTCGGTGTTGAAAATCGCTCGGAACTGGCGCGGAGAGCGGCTGGATTCCTGCGGCCGGCCGTCGTTGAAGGCGGGGCGCTTAGTTTTGAACATTCGGCGGAGGCTTCGGGACACCAGGAATCTAGACCCGTCGCCTTGAACACCACGTTGCACGTCACGAGCAAAGCGCGAAGCGTACGGTTCCCGGCGAGGACGATGAGCGCATAACCGTCACGGCGACCATTGTTCTCCCGGCGGCTGCTTCGCGATATTGCTTCGATAGCGCCACTCGTGTGGTCACGCACTCCCTAAGTTTGTATCTGCATCGGCAGCGGAACCTCCCGAAACAGGCCGGGGACGCCATCCAGTTACACTAAGACCATTGGACCAGGGTGCTCGCGATATAATCGAGAGGCATGAAAAGCTTTCTCGAATTATTGGTCGAACGCCCCGTATTGGCCGATGGCGCCATGGGCACCCAATTACAGGCGGCCGGCCTCGAGTTGGGCGGCTGCGGCGAGAACTGGAACCTCACCCATCCGGACCGGGTGCTGGCAATTCAAGAGAGCTACGTCGAGGCGGGCTCCGACTGCCTGATCACGCAGACATTCGGTGCGTCGGCAATCAACCTCGAGCGGTATGGCCTTGCGGACCGCGTGGAAGCGATCAATCGTGCCGGCGTCGAAATCGCGCGCCGAGCCTTCGGCGAGCGGCCGGGATACGTGCTGGGAGACATCGGTCCGTTTGGAGGAATGCTGAAGCCGTTTGGAAATGTGACCGTTGAAGGGGCGCGTGATGCGTTCCGGCAGCAGGCGACGGCGCTGGTAGCCGCGGGCGTGGACGGCATCATCATCGAGACACAGACATCGCTCGAAGAGCTCGGCCTGGCGATCGAAGCCGCGCGCGAGGCCGGAGCGGCGTGCATCATCGGCTCGGTCGCATTCGAGATCACGCGCAACGGCCGCGACGCGCGCACGCTGATGGGCGTCACGCCGGAGAAAGCCGCTGAATTTTTGCAGGATTCCGGCGCGCACATCGCCGGCACGAATTGCGGCAAGGAAGTGGACGTCGCATGGATGACAAGAATCCTTTCACGCTACCGGACGGCGTGCGACTTGCCGCTGATGGCCAAGCCGAACGCCGGCCGGCCCGTGCTGGA
Organism: Candidatus Polarisedimenticolia bacterium; assembly: GCA_035576265.1. Lineage (GTDB taxonomy): Bacteria > Acidobacteriota > Terriglobia > Acidiferrales > UBA7541 > Palsa-295. Next base: position 1,908 of record DATLWP010000326.1, on the reverse strand, counting down.
GAACGGCCGCTGGGTCTATAAACAGACGCCTGAAGAAATGGCGGTGGGGCTTGGGGAACTGCTGGAAGCAGGAGCCCGTATCGTCGGCGCCTGCTGCGGGAGCACGCCCGCGCACATCGCGCTATTCCGCGCCATCCTCGACCGCGACATCGCCTCCAAAGCAAAGCCTCAGTGAGCCTGCGGCGCGGTGGGCGTCGCAGACGCTTCCGTGGGCTCAAGCACCTTCTTTGCCGCGGGCGGCAGCTTTTCGATCTGGCTCATGAACGTCACGATCTTCCAGATCTGGTCGTCGGTCAGGATTCCAGTCCACGCGGGCATTCCGGTCCAGCGAATGCCGTGCTGCGTGATGTAGAAATTCTCGTGGTCGGGCATGTCCGGGGCGCGCTTGAAGAAGTTCGGCACGGGAGGATTGAACGAGCGAGAGAACTCGCTCGCCGGATTCGACGGCACGCCGTGACAACCGGCGCAGTGATCCATGTAGAGTTTTGCGCCCGAGACGAGATTTTCCTCGGTCGGCGGAACGGGATTCTTCAGGTCCGGCGCCCGACGCTCGACCGCCGCATCCATGGCCCGCATCGCCAATCTTCTCTCGAAAAAACCGGGGCGCTGATCCGCCGCAATATTGACGTGACCCCCGGTGAGATAGAAATAACCGCCAACGATCAAGCCGAATAAAGTCGCCACGACTCCGTACAGGAATGGTTTCATTCGTGGTGCGCCTCCTCTAGCACGTTTTTGGGATTTCCGACCCGGCCGTCATTGCAATTTCAATTTCTTTACGTCGACGGACGGCGGCGGGAACTTCATTTGCATCTCTTCGAGCGCCTCGACGACGATGTGAGAAACGGCGAGGTTCCGGAACCATTTCTTGTTCGCGGGGATGATATACCAGGGAGCTTCCGGCGCGGTGCATTTCGTGAGCGCGTCTTCATATGCTCGGGTGTATTCATCCCAGTACTTCCGCTCGATGAAATCGGATTCGGAAATTTTCCATTGGCGATTCTTGTCGTGGATGCGCTGCTCGAAGCGCTTCTTCTGCTCGTCCTTGCTGATGTGCAGAAAAAACTTCAGGATCTTCACGTTGTTTTCGTAAAGCACGCGCTCGAATTGATTGATTTGATCGTAGCGGCGCGACCAGACATCTCGTGGCACGAGATCGTGGACGCGGGCGACGAGGACGTCCTCGTAGTGGGAGCGATTGAAGATGCCGATGTCGCCGATGGGAGGCACGGCTTTGTGGATGCGCCATAGAAAGTCATGCGAGGCTTCCTCGGCCGAGGGCTCTTTGAACGAGGTGACCCTGCAGCCTTGTGGATTCACGCCGGACATGACGTGGCGAATCGTACCGTCCTTGCCCCCGGCATCGAGCCCCTGGAGAACGATCAGGAGCGCGCGTTTGTGTTCGGCGTAGAGCAGATATTGGAGCGCGTCGAGTTTCTCAAGGGTTTTCGCGAGATTCGCCTTCATCTTGCGGTTCTTTTCCCAACCGAGCGTATCGCCGGGATCCCACTTGGCGAGCTTCACCTTGATGCCCGGCTTGACCAGGAGCTTCTTGCTGAAGTCGGTCGTCACCTAAGCCTTCGCCTCTCGAGACGAAGGAGAAGCGGGCTTACCAGAGTGACGGGTGGAAAGCATCGCGACCCTTTGTTTTGAATGGGTTAGAGGAAATTCTACTCGGCAGCGAGTGACCGGTAGAACGGTATTCGGCCCCGCGGAATTGCTAAGGGCTTGCTCCTGGCGTTGCGGTCGACGCTGCAATCTTCACTTTCCTTAGACTTCATATACGCCACGTCAACGCCTACGCTGCCATAGTGTCGTGGCCCGTGCAAGCGGTTGTTCGCGTAGACAACGACAGGAAACCAAAACTGATCGAGTAGCCGTTTGCAGTGATGATCGGCGATTCGTGGG
>DATLWP010000325.1:0-2636 GCA_035576265.1 Candidatus Polarisedimenticolia bacterium | reverse complement strand
GTTTTGCTGTGGGGCGTGCGAACACGGCATCTGCCACAAAAACAGAGCATTCGAACGGCGCGGTCAGCCTTGCCGGCTTCCACCGCTTGATCTCCAGCTCGGGGCGCCGGGCGTCCACAAGAGATTTGAATCGCTTTCGATAGGCCAGATTCCGTAAGCCGCGCCCGCGGGTCGCGAAGCTGTGTCCGCTCCCTTGTTCCTCCCGACGACGTTTGAGATCGCTCGTGAAGACGATGTGGTAGCGACGCGTTGTTTCGCTCTGCAGAAGATAAGGAACCGCCATAGCGGGACCGCAAGGCATGGTAGGCCCGTGCGGGCTCGAACCGCAGACCTCCACCGTGTCAAGGTGGCGCTCTAGCCAACTGAGCTACGGGCCTACTGACTACGAATCATCTTAGCACAGCGGGCGCGGAGCCGGGCGCTTGCAAAACACCGTCGCCGCCACATCGCGCATATGACCATCATGGCGCGCTGCCCACTTTGCCCTCCTCGCGCGAGTAATGCTTGACACGCCCGCCGGCTCCTGTATGATTATGCAGAAGAATGCATATTCACGCATTCTCCGAACATGGGCGTACAAAAACGATTCCGGCAGGGACAGATCCTGAAGCTCCTCGCGGGCCAGCCCGTGGCGAGTCAGGATGCGCTGCGCCGCCAACTCGGGCACCTGGGCATGCGCGTGACGCAAGCGACTCTCTCGCGAGATCTGCGCGAGCTTCGGCTCGTGAAGACGGCCGCGGGCTACCGTCCGTTGTCGGCCGCCGCGGCCGAGGAAACAACCCCGCTTCCCGCGCTCGCGCGCGCCCTGAAGGATTTTTTGCTGGACATCCGCCCGGCGCAGAATCTGCTCGTCCTGAAAACACCGCCCAGCGGCGCGCAACCTCTGGCGGCGGCCGTGGACGCCGAGCGCTGGAAGGAAATCACCGGCACGCTTGCCGGCGACGACACGGTGCTCGTGATCTGTTCGTCGCGCAGCGCCTGCAACGCGATTCACAAGCGTATCGAGGAAATGCTCCGATGAACGACCCCACACGGGTCGCCGTCGTCGGAGCAACGGGCTACGCGGGATTCGAGCTGGCCCGCCTCCTGCTGCGGCACCCAAACATCGACAAGCCGACCTTCTTCCTCCGCGAGGCGTATAAGAACGTCCACTGCCTCACGGATCTTTTTCCGCAGCTTCGCGGCTGGGGCGACGCGCCGTGCCGGCCGCTTTCGGTCGAGGCTGTGGCGGCGAGCGGCGCGGAGGTCGTGTTCCTCTCGACGCCGCACGAGGCTTCGCTGGAGCTGGTCCCCGAACTGCTGGCAAAAAATCCCGCGCTGCGCATCGTGGACCTGAGCGGCGCCTTCCGGTTTCGCCGGGCCGAAACGTTCGCGAAATGGTATAAACTCCCCGCGCCGGATGCGAAAATTTTGGCGGAGGCGGTCTACGGGTTGCCAGAACTTTATGCGGACGCCTTGCCCAAGGCGCGCGTGGTGGGAAATCCGGGGTGCTATCCGACCTCGGTGATTTTGGGGTTGCGGCCGTTTATCGACGCGGGCTGGATCAACACGGCGCGCGGAATCGTCTGTGATTGCAAGTCCGGGGTCACCGGCGCAGGTAAGGAGCCGAAGCGCGAAACCCACTTCGTCGAGGTGAATGAAAACTTCCGAGCCTATAGCCTCTTCACTCATCGGCACACGCCGGAGATTTCCGAGCACCTCGGTCTCGCGTCCGAGGAATTTGTTTTCACAACGCACCTGCTTCCGGCCGACCGCGGCATCCTTTCGACGCTCTACGTCTGGCTGAAGCCGGCACGCAAGCCGGACGAGATCGAAGGTCTCCTCCGAAAGTTTTACACGGGACGGCCGATGATGCGGATTCTTCCGGCGGGAACGTTGCCGGAACTGCAGCACGTGGCACACACGAATTTCTGCGACATCGGCTTCGCGCTCGACCCCTCGGGCGAGCGGCTGGTCGTTGTTTCCTGCCTCGACAATCTGGGAAAAGGCGCGGCGGGGCAGGCGGTACAAAATTTGAACGGGATGCGCGGGTATCCGGAAACGGCGGGATTGGTATGAGAATGGTGATCAAGATTGCAGGGGCGTTGCTCGAGCGCGAAGAAGACGTGCAAACGCTGGCGCGCCAGATTGCGGAACTCGCGCGGGCGGGCCACGAACTGCTCGTCGTTCACGGCGGCGGAAAGATCTTCACGGCGACCCTGACGCGCATGGGAATCACGAGCCGGTTCATCAGCGGCCTTCGCGTCACCGATCGAGAGACGCGCGACGCGGCCGTGATGGTCTTCGCCGGCCTGCTCAATAAGAAGTTGGCCGGGGCGATCTCGCTCGCCGGGCAGCCGGCCGTCGGAATCTCGGCTTCGGACGCCGCCTGTTTTCTGGCCGAGCCTTTGCAGGTGGAGGACTGCGAAGGCGGCATGGGATTCGTCGGCTATCTGACCGAGGTCAACGTCGAATTCCTGCGCTCGCTGTGGCGCGAGGGGATCGTGCCGGTCGCTTCCTGCATGGGCCTGGGCGCGGACGGCGAGCTCTACAACATCAACGCCGATCACATGGCCGCGGCCGCGGCCGAGTTCATTCACGCCGATCGCCTGATCTTCCTCACCGACGTGGCGGGAGTGCTCGACGGTGACAAAGTG
>DATLWP010000324.1:0-7758 GCA_035576265.1 Candidatus Polarisedimenticolia bacterium | reverse complement strand
GCCGGCATGTTGTAGGGCACGCGCGTCATCACCACGGCAATCTGCAGAATCTTGCCGCTGCGAATCTTGAACAGTTCGAAAATGCAGAGCGAGCTGGGCGATTTGAAGGCGGACTGGAGCACGCGGCCGTCGGTCAATTTGTAGGTGCGGAGCTTGCCGCTGTGGTCGATGAACACGCCTGTCAGGATGAGACCTCGCTCTTCGTCCACCAGCGGATAGCGGCGATCGCGAAGGCGGTCGTCGTAGCGGAAGTAGCCGGTGCGAAACTGATCGGCGCATCCGAGATCCGAAACCGGGAAGACCTTGTTGGCAGGATTGTTGGTCGAGCGCATGCCGTTTTCCTCGCGGTTGCAGGCGTCATCGAACACGGTGTGGAGCGTGCCGTCGTTCTGCTGCAGGGTGTCGAAGTAGCCACGCGCCAGCGCGATCATTTTGTCGCGGGGTGTGCGTTCGTCGGGCGGCAGGATGTCGCGGAGGACGGGCTTGTCTACATAATGATCGAGGTCGGGCGCGCCGCTGGCGGAACTTTGCGGACGGGCGACGACCGTCTCGACCTCGGAGATCTTGCCGTCCCGGACCTTCAAGCGAAGGGCAAACGGAGAGGAAGTGCCCGACTCGCGCAGCACGCCGTAATAGCCAACCTGGCCGGCCTTCACGTCGGCGAACTTAAGGTCGTACGGCCCGAGGCCCGTCGCGGTGTTCCACATGCCGTCGCCGAGCTTCATCGCCACGTTGTCTTCGGTGTATTGGACGGTCTGGGCGAGCGGGAGGTGCGACGGATCGTTGGCCAGCAAGGCTTTCAGATATTGATCGAGAAAGCCGTACAAGCATTCGCGGTCGCAAACTTTCGAAGTAGCACCGGAAGAGCGGCGAGAGGGATTGGCGCAGGCCGGTTGGGCCAGCATACCGCCCAAAATCGCGATACCCAGCAAAGCCAGCCCAGCCGAAAATATCCTGTGCATGAGTCATTCTCCTTCTCACGGATGCGAGCGAGCCACGCCATCCGGTAGAGACTTTGTATGACGGCGAAGGCGAGAGTCTACATCACCGCGACGGGTTGTGAACAAGGATTTGGGGAGTTCCGGAAATCGGGGCCGGCGCCGCCTGGATGAAAGCGGCGAACGCGCCGCGGTGCGGCTCGATGGGTTGCTGCCTGCTGCCGAGGAGTCTTATGATGGAGCGTTGCGCGTTTGGCAGGCGAACAGCCCATTCCCAGATTCAGCCGAAAGGCCGCGCTCGAAAGGAAACCGATGGCAAGCGGACCGACCGAAGCCGCAGTACTCGAAGCATTGCGAAGCGTGATGGACCCCGAGCTGCACAAGGACCTCGTCACGCTGCAAATGGTGAAAGACGTCCAGGTGAAGGGCGGGGCGGTGTCGCTGCTCGTGACGCTGACGACGCCCGCATGCCCGCTGCGCGACACGATTGAGAACGATGTGCGCGCGGCGCTGGCAAAAGTGCCGGGCGTGAGCGCGGTGGAGCTGAAATTCGATGCTTCCGTGCCGGAAGGGCGGCGGCTGCAGGACAAGGCACCCGTCAAGGGTGTGAAGAATTTGATCGCGGTGGCGAGCGGCAAGGGCGGGGTAGGGAAGACGACGGTCGCGGTGAACCTGGCGATTGCATTGAGAAATCTTGGCGCAACCGTCGGCCTGCTTGACGCGGACGTATACGGCCCGAACGTCCCGGTGATGCTGGGGACAAACGAGCAGCCGCGCGCGCTCGACCAGAACACGATCATCCCGGTAGACGCTTACGGCGTGAAGATGATCTCGATGGGCCTGCTCAATCCCACAGACAAGCCGCTGATCTGGCGCGGTCCGATGCTGCACAGCGTCGTTCAGCAATTCCTGCGCAGCGTGCGATGGGAAGGGATCGATTATCTGATCGTAGATCTGCCGCCCGGCACCGGGGACGTACAGTTGAGCTTGATCCAAACAGTAGCCGTGAGCGGTGCGGTGATCGTCACGACACCCTCGGTCGTCGCGCTCGCGGACGTGCGCAAGGCCGTGGAAATGTTCCGGCAAGTGAACGTGGAAATCCTCGGCGTGGTGGAAAACATGAGCTATTTCACCTGCCCGCACTGCCAGGGGCGCATCGACGTCTTCGGCCACGGGGAGGGCAAGCGGATGGCCGAGGCGTTCGGCGTGCCGTTTCTCGGGGAGATCGAGATCGATCCGCAGATTCGCATCGGAGGGGACACCGGTAAGCCGGTGGCGTCGCTTGGGGAAGATGCGCCCGGAGGCAAGAGTCTTTACGCCATGGCGCGCAACGTAGCCGCGCGGCTTTCCGTGGTAAACTTGGCGGCCTCAGCGCCGATGGTCCAGATACTTTAACCGCCCGGGCCAGCGTCCCCTCTCGCGCGCGGTGTCGGCATACATAACATCATCCTTCGATCGGAGAGACCTACGGACATGAGCGACCTAGTTCAATTGAGCAAGGACAAGGACGTTGCCATCATCACCATCAATAATCCGCCCGTGAACGCCCTGGCGCCCGCGGTGCAGGAAGGGCTCGGCGCAGCCATCGAGCAGATCATCAAGGACAGCAGAGTGAAGGCTGCGGTGCTCATCGGAGGAGGGCGCACGTTCATCGCCGGAGCGGACATCAACGAATTCGTCAAGATCACGTCGGGGAAGAGCAAGCGCGACGTGGGGATTCTTCCACTGCTGCTGAAGATCGAGGACTGCCGCGTGCCCGTGATAGCAGCGATTCACGGCAACGCGCTCGGCGGAGGCTTGGAAACGGCAATGGCCTGCCACTACCGCGTGGCCGTGCCGAGCGCGCAGGTCGGGCAGCCGGAAGTGAACCTGGGGATTATTCCCGGCGCCGGAGGAACGCAGCGGCTGCCGCGACTGGCGGGCGTCGCTACGGCGGTGGAGATGTGCACGGGCGGCAAGCCGGTGAAGGCTCCGGAAGCCGTGAAACTCGGGATCATCGACCGGCTGATCGAAGGCGATCTGCTGGCTGGAGCGGCAGCGTTCGCGCGCGAAGTGGCCGGGAAGCCCGCGCCCAAGACGCGCGAGCGCAAAAACAAGCTGGGCACGGCGGACGAGAACGCTTCCATCTTCGCCGCGGCGCGGGACAGCGCGAGGAAGAAGTACCGCAACCTGATGGCGCCGCTCAAGGCCATTGACGCGATCGAAGCGGCGACGAAACTTTCCTTCGAGGAGGGCTGCAAGAGGGAGCAGGAGATCTTCAACGAGTGCATGTTCTCGGACCAGTCGAAGGCGCTCATCCACGTGTTTTTCGGCGAGCGCGAGGTGGCCAAGATTCCGGATATTCCGAAAGAAACTCCGGTGATCCCGATCAACTCGGCGGCCATCGTGGGAGCCGGAACGATGGGCGGCGGAATCGCCATGGTGTTTGCGAACGCCGGAATCCCCGTGCTGCTGAAGGATACGGACCAGGCGGCGCTCGACCGCGGGCTGGCGACGATCCGCAGGAACTATGACACGTCGGTGAAGCGCGGGCGATTCACTCCGGAGTTCGTCGAGGAGCGCATGAAGCTGATCAAGCCCACGCTCCGCTACGAGGATTTCGGGGACGCGGACATCGTAATCGAGGCTGTGTTCGAAAACATGGCGCTCAAGAAGCAGATCTTCGGGGAACTCGATCGCGTGTGCAAGCGCGGCGCGATCATCGCGAGCAACACCTCCTCGCTGAACATCGACGAGCTTGCGGCAACCACGTCGCGCCCCGAATTCGTGATCGGCACACACTTCTTCAGTCCGGCCAACGTGATGCGCCTGCTGGAGCTCGTGCGCGCAAAGAAAGCCAGCAAGGAAGTGATCGCGACGTGCATGCAGCTCGCGAAGAAGCTCGGGAAAGTGGCCGTGCTGGTGGGCAACTGCCCCAGCTTCGTGGGCAACCGGATGTTCCACATCTACACGCGCGAAGCCACGTTTCTGGTGGAGGAAGGCGCGGCCGTCGACGCCGTTGACAAGACTCTCTACGATTTCGGCATGGCCATGGGGCCGCTTGCCGTTCACGACATGGCCGGCATCGACGTTGGCTGGCGCGTCCGCAAGGAGCACCGGCACCTCGAGAAACCGGGCGTGCGGCTGCAGTTCGCCGGAGACAAACTATGCGAGATGGGGCGGTTCGGGCAGAAGACTGGCAAGGGCTGGTACAAGTACGATGAAAACCGCCGCGCCATTCCCGATCCGGAGGTCGCCGAACTCGTGCGCAAATGGTCCGCGGAGGCCGGCATCCCCCAGCGGCAGATTTCGAAGGAAGAGATACTGGATCGCTGCATCTACGGGCTAGTCAACGAGGGCGCGCAAATTCTCGACGAGGGTTATGCGCTGCGTTCGGTGGATATCGACATCATCTATACGACCGGGTATGGATTTCCGGCTTACCGCGGAGGCCCGATGTGGTACGCCGACACCGTCGGGCTCAAGAAGGTCTACGACCGCGTGTGCGAGTTTCAAAGGCAGCACGGCGAGCTCTGGGATCCCGCACCGCTTCTGAAAAAGCTGGCCGAAACAGGAAGAACCTTCTCGGAGTATCAGCGAGGGGCCGCGCAGGCGTCGGATTAGCGAATCGACCGAGCATCCGCTCGGGGTTTCAAAGGCACGATCGCTGGCGCTGCGACACGGGAAGTCGTCGGCGGTCGTGCCTACGTGTAATAGCGAACGAGCCACTCGGCCACGCAGCAAGGCTTCTCCGCGTCCTCGCCTTCCACCGTTACCAGCTGCACCGTCTCCACGCAGTCGGAAAGTTCTTTCATGGATTGCAGAGTCACGTGGGCTCGAATCCTCGAATCGGCGCGAACGGGAGAAGGGAAGCGCACCCGGTTCAAGCCGTAGTTGACCCGCATGCGGACGCCGCCGCGAACCTCGATTACCTGCCGGGCCAATCGGCTCACGAGCGAGAGCGTCAGAAAACCGTGCGCGATCGTAGTGCCCCAGGGTGATTCCCGCTTGGCGCGTTCGGCGTCGAGATGAATCCACTGCGGGTCTTCCGTGACCTCGGCGAATTGCCGGATGCGGTCCTGCGAGACGCTGAACCATTCCGAAACGCCGATTTCGCGTCCTACGTAATCCTTGAGCGCGTGGGGTGTATCGAATACGACCGGTGGCATGCGGCTCCTCTCATCGTCGGCTGCCAAAACCATCTGAGTGAAATTTGAGCGAAACGGGGAAATGCTGAGCGAAGTAGCTCCAATTGTGTCCGCCGGAGTAAAGATGAAATTCGTGGGGGATTCGCCGCGACACGAGCAGCTCGTGAAACGCCCGGGCGCCTTTTTCGAAGCCGAAATCGTCCTCCCTTCCGCAATCGAAATAGATTCGCAGGCCGGCCGGGCGAGGGCCGTTTCGGACAAGAGTGAAGGGGCTATTTCGGTTCCAGAAAGCGCTGTCGAACGGCGTGCCAAAGGCGCCGCCCAAAACGCGCGCAACTACGTCTGCCTCGGAACTGTCGAGTTTGGCGCGCGGCAATTTGTCGATCAACGCGGCGCTATGGGCGCTCACTGATCCGAATAGACTGGGGTAGCGAAATGCCAGCCGCAGCGCGCCATAGCCGCCCATGGAGACTCCGGTGATCCCGCGTGCGCGGCGCCCGCGGCGGATGCGGTAGTGGCTCTCGATGTAAGGCAGGAATTCGCGAACGAAAAAGTCCTCGTATCGCACGCGCCCGTCGCGGGAGTTGATGTAAAAGCTTCTGCCGCCGTCTGGCGCGGCCACCACGAATTCACCGATCTGTTTTTGCTCCCAGAGGTCCTGAATCAGATTCCAGCCGCCGGAGTTGAGCAGCACCTGCTCGTTTTCACCCAGGCCGTGCAGGAAATAGAGCACCGGAAAGCGGCGCGCCTTCTGCGTGTCGTAACTTGGAGGCAGAAGCACACAGTAGGCCACGGAACGGCCGAGAATTGTGCTTCGAACCGCGCGGCACTCGGCACGGCCTGCGGCGTGTGCCGGCGGCGCCAGCAGAAAGCACAAGAGGAGACACGCGAGCGCCGAAAGCGTACTGGTGCGGCCGCTGCTCATCCGTTTACGCATTGGGCCTCATTCGTACCGCAGAGCCTCGATCGGGTCGAGGCGCGCCGCGCGGGAGGCCGGATAGATTCCGGCCACAAGACTCACCGCGACGGCAAAGGCAATCGCCGCCGCCACCATCCACCAAGGCACCAAGGAAATGGTGACCGAGGGCAACTCCTGCCGACGCAAGTAGACATCGGTGCCGAAATTGAGGGCGCGGCCAATGAGCCAGCCCATGGTTACTCCCAAAACGCCGCCGAGCAATCCCATGGCGCCGGCCTCGGCGAAAAACAAGCGGCGAACGTCGCGGTCGGCGGCGCCCAGCGCCTTGAGCACTCCAATTTCGCGCCGCCGCTCGAGAATCGCCATCACGAGCGTGTTGATGATTCCGAGCGAGGCCACCACCAGCGCCAGGCTGCCGAAAATTCCCAGCAGCAGATCGAACACGGCGAAGACGAGGCGCAGGTTGTGCGTGGCGTCAAGCAGCGAGAAGGCGGCAAAGCCCATCTTCTTGATGGCGTCCTCCGCCGCGGGCACTTGCGACGCGCCCTTCATGCGCACGGTGAGGCTCTCGTAGGTTCGCTCCGCAGGCTTGTCGCGCAGGAGCTCCCGCAGATCGGTCGTCTGCGCAGGCTGCAACGTTTCCGCAACGGCGAGCGGAATCAGTAGGCGGCCGCGCCCGAAACCTCCGAAACCGGCCGCGGGCTCCGTTTCGACGATACCGACGATGTGCAAATCCCGCTCGCGCGGCACGATGGAGAATCCGGGCGAGCCGCCGGGGTCTGCCGGGAGCGGCCGGCGCTCGGCATAGCGCAGCACGATCTCCTTGCCGAGGAGCGTGTCGGGCTGGTCGGAGAGCTGGCGCGCAAAGTCGATTTGAAGAATGGCCTCGTCCGCGGTGGGGCCGGAGAAAAACGCGCCCTTGATCCCATCGAACGCGCCGTCCTCGCGCGCCGAGGGCGGAACGCCCGCCACGACGGTGGCGTACGGGTTCCCGGCATAATGGATTTCCGTGGGGAAGCGGATTTCCGGATAGACCTCGGTGACGTTGGGCAGCTTTTCGATGCTGCGGCGGGCATCATCGTCCAGCGAGCGGGAAGGTTCCGCCGCGTTCCGGGCCGTACGCTCGGCGCGTCCGAACCCCTGGAAATCCCTCCGCGGGGCCACGTAGATGGCGTCGAAAAGCCCTGAGCGGGAAAGCCGTTCGGTCGCGAGATTTTGGAGCCCGGCGCCAAGAGAAAGCATGGCGACGAGCGATGCCACACCCACGGCGATTCCGAGCGTGGTGAGCGAGTTGCGCAGCAAAGCTTCGCGCAAGTTGCGGGCGGCCAGTTCCGCGAGGTCGCGAGTCTTCACGCGCGGCCTCCGTCGCCGGCAAGTTTGCCGTCGCTCATATGGAGAATGCGATGGGCGAACCGCTCGGCCCGCGGATGTTCGTGAGTGACCATTACGATGGTCATGCCGAGCGTCTCATTGATTTCGCGCAGCAGAAGCATGATCTCGTCGCCGGTGGCGCTGTCGAGATTTCCCGTGGGCTCATCCGCGAGAAGAATCGTCGGCCGGTTCACCAGCGCGCGGGCCAAAGCGGCGCGCTGCTGCTCTCCGCCGGAAAGCTCGCTCGGGCGGTGCGTTAGGCGGGCGCTGAGCCGCACGCGTTCGACCGCCGCGCGGACGCGCTCGGCGCGTTCCCTGCGATCGACTTCCGCGAGGCGCAGCGGGAGCTCGACATTCTCTTCGAGCGTCATCCGCGGAAGCAAATTGAACGCTTGAAAAACCA
>DATLWP010000323.1:0-16889 GCA_035576265.1 Candidatus Polarisedimenticolia bacterium | reverse complement strand
ATGAGGGCGACCGACTGCGGCGCGAAGAAGCAGTCCAGAGCGGTACGGCCAGCCACGTAGTTGCCTCCTTTCAGTTTATCGTCTCTTCAATCTCATTCCATGAGCTTGGGAGAGGCCTCTGGGCAAGCTCGGAAGCCACCGAGGGGCCTTCAAGAGACTCCGCGGAAAGTGTAGCGATTAGAAAACGGCCCGACCCTTATTTTTCAATAGGTTAGTGCGATTTCGGATTGTCAATGTGTAGCGATTAGCGGCAATAGAGAGCGCCGCATAAGTCCTTTCCTTGCCGCAGCCGGGAAGAGACGAAGTTGATACCGAGGAGCCTAACATGGCCCCCGTAGGGCCGCTGCCGCCGGCTGATGCTGGCCTTCCGTTTCATATTCGAACTGCTTCTAGCTTGCTTGCCGCCCCAAAGTGCCACGGCGCTCAGAGCAATTCAAGGGGTTGTTCGCGTAGACAATTCGAAGTGCAATTCCGCACTCAGAAATCGCTCAGGCCCCTGAAGGGCACGGCGGCGCGCACGGCGTTGAGGACAGCAAGGAGGTCGATCGCCTCCTGCGCGATGGCGCCGCCGATAGGAGGCAGATAACCTAACGTCGCGGCGATCATCCCCACGATGCTCAGGATCATGCCTCCGACCGCGCTTTGCAAAGCAATGCCGCGCATGCGGCGGCCAATGTGGATGAGCTCGTCCACCTTTCCAAGAGATCCCTCCAGGACGACGGCGTCGGCGGCTTCCGCAGTGATGTCGCTGCTCACGCCGAATGCCACGCCGACAGTGGCCGCTTGCATCGCCGGCGCGTCGTTGATGCCGTCTCCGACGAAAAGAGTTTTTTCCTGCCCCGCTTCGGCCCGCACGATGGAGACTTTTTCTTCCGGGCTCTTGGCAGAGTGCACTTCCGAGATTCCCACCAGTCCGGCGAGGTAACGCACTTCGGCGTCGCGATCGCCGGAAACTAGCATGACGCGGTTCACGGCGTGATGCGGACGGAGATGATTTACGAAATGGCGGCTCTCCGTTCTGGGCGCATCATGGAAATGGAACGCAGCCGCAAACTCGCCATCGAGGAAGACTAGGCACTCAAGGCCGGAGACAGCCGGTGGGAGCGGGATGCCTCGGGCTTCCACCTTCGCGCGCCCGGTGATCCAAATCTCTCGATTTCCAACTGTTCCCCGCAAGCCCTCGCCGGGCCGCTCGCTGATCTCCGAAGCAGACTCGAGATCCAGACGCGCGACTTGCGCCGCGTGGAGAATCGCACCGGACAGCGGATGCTTCGAATAGCGCTCGAGGCTCGCGGCCAGCCGCAGAACACTCTTCTTCTCGAAGCCGGGAGCGCAAGCGATTTCCTCTAGGGTGGGTCTTCCGTGAGTCAGCGTTCCGGTTTTGTCGAAGATCCACGTGCGACACTGGTCGATTTGTTCGAGCACGGCCGGGTTCTTGATGATGATGCCGCGGCGCGCGGAAAGCGAAATCGCTCCGATCACGGCCACAGGGATGGCGATAATGAGCGGGCAGGGGGTGGCCACGACCAACACGGCGAGGAAGCGATGGGTTTCTCCCGTGGCAGCCCAGGCGAGGAGCGCGAGACCCAGGGCAACCGGCGTGTACCAGGCGCCTAGCATGTCTCCTAATCGCCGGAGCCGCGGACGGCGCTGTTCGGTTTCCCGCATGACTTTCATGATGCTGGCATAACGGGAGTCCATTGGAAGCTTTTCGGCCTGAATCGTGAGGGCGGCCTCTCCGTTTACAGAACCGGAAAGCACGAGGGATCCGGGCGTCTTGGAGATTTCGAACGGCTCGCCCGTGAGATAGGCCTCGTTCATCTTTCCGTGGCCCTCGAGTACGACACCATCGGCCGGGCAGATTTCGTGCGGAAAAACCACGAGGCGGTCGCCGATATGAATCTCGTCGATCACCACGTCGGAGATCGCTCCGTTGGCTTTACGATGGGCCGTCTGCGGCATCCGTTTTGCCAAGGCGTCCAACACTGCCGAAGCGCGCCGGCTGGCGAAACGTTCGAGCGCCGTGCCGCCGGACAGCATGAGCACGACGATGCATCCCACGAGGTACTCCCCGAGGATCACCGAGGTGATGATCGAGATTCCGGCGAGCAGGTCCGAACCGAATTCGCGGGCGAAGAGTTTGCGGGACAAAGCCACCAGCAGCGGAGTGCCGCCGAGGATCAGCGTGATGTACAGGGGCACTCGAGAGGCGAAGGGCGGAAGAGTGAAGAAAAAACGCAACACCAGGTGCAGGGAAATGCCGCTCACCGCCAGGATGGCGATGAACGACTCGCGCGTCAGGCCATGCGCGCCGGCCCACCGGGGTCGAGCGGCGCTAGATTCGTAAGCCCCCAGCTTCTGGGATTGATCAGCGCCGGGTGGAGACACTGTCGCTGACGTGGCGAGTACCTCCCGGTGATGATACCCCTATCCGCGCACGGTGAGGACAGGGCACGCCGCGTGCGACACGATCTTGTGCGCCGTGGCCCGAGCCAAGTGAGTGGCGACGCCGATGGGAGCCTCGGTGCGGCGCATGCCGAGGACGATCAGATCCGCGTGGCGCCTCTCGGCGACTTCCAGTATCTTTTCCGCGGGTGCGCCCTGCTCGACCTGCACCTCGGGTTCGCACCACATTTCCGCTTCCGGCGGAACCATTTCGCGCAGCCTGCGCAAGGTTGCCTCGATGTAGTCGGCCGGCTGCACGAGGTCGCCGGCCACCGGCTTCTCGATGACATGCAGCAGCGTCAGGCGCGCCTGGTTTTCCTGGGCGAGAGAAATCGCGTAAGGTGTCGCCGCCTGGCAAGCCAGCGAGAAATCGGTGGCGTGAAGAATTTCCTTCATTTCCAGCAAGCGCTCGGCATCCTCCGGGGCGCGCGGTCCAACTGTCAGGACCGGACACGGCGACTGCCGGAAGATGGCCTCGGCCACCGAACCGAGCAAGACTTTTCCGATGCCCGTGCGGCCGCGCGTGCCGACGACGACAAGGTCGATATCCCTTTCTTTGATGACGCGCGAGATGACGCCCCACACGTCGCCTTCGCCGATCAAAACGTCGTGAGGAATATCGCCCAGACGCTTCCTCAGGCCGGTGGCCTCCTCTTGTCCGAGCTTCTCGGCCGCTTCGGCCAAGATAGGCCAGGACTCCGGCAGAGCCGTTCCATAGACCTCGGGGGTTCTAACGTGCACGGCGTAAACCGTGGAACCGTAGCGGCGCGCAATTCCAATGACATACGGCAGCGCGGCGTTGGCGGCAGGGGAGTAGTCGGTCGCGAACAGGATGTTCTTCAGCGAAACCCGCGTCCTCGCATCAATGGCTTTCATGGGACACCTCCCTCTTGAATCCCTTATAGACCGTGGGAGCCTATACCAACAGTGATTGATGTCACGCTGGGCGGTGATGAGGGTCACAGCAGACACGCCGGTCGGCTATCATGACGGCGGCAAAGGCGTTAGAGGTTCGATGACGAGAATCAGGAATCAGGGTGATTATTCGAACTGCGGGTTGGCCCGGTGAGCGAATTCTCTGCCGCGCCCGGTCAAAAATGTGGGTTGCCGCTCAACTTGCTCCCTCTTCCGCTGCCGCCGCGGAAAGGTCGACTTCGATGGACTCGTAGGCGTTGCGCAGATATTGGGAAAGCATTCGCTGGGTGTTAAAAAAGGAGCCGTTGAGAGCAATCGTCGAACGCATGACTTGTCCATAGGCTTCCGGCTGCCGATAAAACATGGGCACAATGACTGACTGCAGCTTGTCGTTGAGGGAGGTTTGTTCACTTTCGGTATCTTCGGATATACCCTCAGACCGGCCGATGTCCCAGCCCGTCACGCCCTCCATATGCCCCTCCAGCCACCAGCCGTCGGGAACGCTCAGGCTGGGCACGCCATTCAGAGCGGCTTTCATGCCGCTGGTTCCGGACGCTTCATGGGGTCGCTGCGGGGTGTTCAGCCAAAGGTCCACGCCGCTGGTGATGAGTTGCGCCCAGCGCCAGTCGTAATTGGGAACATAGACGAACCGGATAGGGGCGTCTTTCAGCGCGCGCACTGCTTCAAAAACTTTCCGGATCAGGGCCTTGCCGCCCTCATCTCGCGGATGGGCTTTGCCACCGTATACGATCTGCAGTGGCCCAATGGACTTGGCAATTGAGATCAAGCGATCCGGGTGAGAAAAGAGGAAATCCGCGCGTTTGTACGTGGCGGCTCGCCTGGCGAAACCGAGAGTCATGGTAGCCTGGTCGAACTGGACTCCCGTACTCTTCTTCAACTCCTCGAACAAGATTGCCTTCGCGCGGTTGTGAGCCTGCTGGATCTCCTCCACCGGCACATGCAACAGGTAGCGAAAATACTGGTTGTCGTAACGCCACTCGGGAATGTGGCGATCGTACAGCTCGCATAAGGGCGATGAGGTCCAAGTGACGGCGTTCACCCCATTCGTGATGGCGTGAACGGGATAATTGGGATACATGCCGTGGGAAATCTCGCCGTGCCGCATGGCGACTCCGTTGATGTAGCGGGAAAAACGAAGCGCCACGAAGGTCATATTCAAGACCCCCTCGGGGCAACAATGGGTGGCGTCCAGGGCGGAGACCCAGTGCGATCCTAATACCTGGGTCACCAAACTCCTGGAGAATTGATCGTGGCCGGCGGGAACCGGAGTGTGGGTCGTGAAGATGCATCGGGCCCGAACGGCCTCGATGTCACTCTCGGTCGCCGTGCCCAGATCGCGGCCGTCCAGCCGGGATTCCAGCAGGGCGAGGGCCAAGAAAGAAGAGTGCCCTTCGTTCATGTGGAAGCCTTGCAATTGGGTATAGCCCAGCTCACCGAGAATGCGGACGCCGCCAATGCCCAGGATCGCTTCCTGGCAAACTCGGTAGTGCTCGTCGCCGCCATATAAGTGGTCCGTGAGCGTCCGGTCCCAGGCGTGGTTTTCAGGAAGGTCGGTATCAAGCAGGTAGACGGGGACGACGTGGCCGGAGATCCCTTGCACCGCAAATCTCCAGGCACGCACATGCACCGTTCGGCCCTCGATGACAACGGTCGCAATCGCCTTTTCTGGCGCGAGCGCATCCTCGGGACGCCACGGGTCTTCAGCCTCCGTCTGGTTTCCCATCTCGTCCAGGCGCTGCAGGAAGTAGCCCTTGCGGTAAGCCAGTGTGACACCCACCATGGGGACGCCCAGATCGGCAGCCGAGCGGAGAGTATCTCCCGCTAAAATGCCCAGGCCGCCGCTGTAGGTGTGCATGGAGGGATCCAGAGCAATCTCCATCGAAAAGTAGGCGACTTTGGCCGGTTCGCTCATTGATTCTCCAGCATTCGCGTCATCGCAGTTTTGTTGTGCCCGCGAGAAAGGACCAGCAACATAGCTCGAAATTGGCGCCGAACATATTTACGAACGGGCCACGAGAATAGCGCCGGATCGAGGGCCCGCGCGAAATACATTTTCACCTCGCAGAGAGAGCTCCTTTCCGGGATCGCGGAAATCCTCCGGGGCAGCCCGGAAGGTGTCGACAGCCAGGTACCAATCGCGGGATCCGGGCGCGGCGGGCACTGCAAACTCCACCGGCGCGTTCGCCGCATTGAAGATGAGAAACAGGTCAACGTCTCCCGGCGCGAAAATGAGGCAGGCCAGGGACTTTTGCTCCGGATCGGACCACTCCGGAATCTTACCCTCCGGGCTACACCAGCGGATCTCGGAGTCGCGGTAAAACTCTTCCTTTCGCAATGCCGGGTGCGCGCGACGAAACGCGATCATCGCGCGGGCAAAGCGGTGAACTTCGCTGTGTTCTTCGAGCAAGCTCCAATCGTACCAGCTGATTTCATTGTCCTGGCAGTACGCGTTGTTGTTGCCTTGTTGGGTCCGCCTAAATTCATCGCCTCCGAGCAGCATGGGAACTCCGCGCGATACAAACAGAGTCAACAGATAATTCTTGATCAGGCGCTTGCGGAGCGCCTCGATGGCGGGATCGCTGGTCGGTCCTTCGATTCCACAATTGTCGCTGTAGTTCGCATCAGAACCGTCGTGGTTATCGTCGCCGTTGGCCTCGTTGTGCTTGTGTTTGTAGGTCACCAGGTCGTTCAGTGTGAAGCCATCGTGAGACGTGATGAAGTTCACGCTGCATTCAGGCCCTTTCCCGGACCGCTCGTAGAGATCGGAGCTTCCGCAAATGCGGCTGGCAAAGGGCCCAATCATGGCCCGCTCGCCCGACCAGAAACGACGCACGTCGTCGCGAAAACGGCCGTTCCATTCCGCCCAGCGGCTTTCGGAGAAACTTCCCACTTGATAGGCACCGCCGGCGTCCCAGGCTTCCGCAATGATTTTTACGTCGCGCAGGATCGGATCCTCGGCAATGCGTTCAAGCAGGGGGGCATTGGAGAGAACATTTCCGTGTTCGTCACGGCCGAGCACGGATGCCAAGTCGAACCGAAAGCCATCCACGTGCATGTGCATCACCCAATAGCGGAGTACGTCGATGACGTAGTCCCGAACGACCGGGTGGTTCGCGTTCAGCGTGTTTCCGACGCCGGTGAAGTCCTGGTAGCGTCGGCGGTCGTTCTCCTGGAGTATGTAAAAGATCGAATTGTCGATCCCGCGAAAGCAGATCGTAGGGCCCAGTTCATTTCCTTCCGCCGTGTGGTTCAGGACGATGTCCAGAAATATTTCGATGCCCGCGCGATGAAACGCCTTGACCATCTCTCGGAACTCGAGCGTTTGGTGTCCGCAAGATCCCCAGCTGCAATACAGGCCGCTGGGAGCGAAGAAAGCGACGGGATTGTAGCCCCAATAGTTCCTGAGGCGCTCGCCCGTCAAGGGGTTGACCTGAAGCAACTCATCTTCGTTGAATTCCTGGACGGGCATCAGCTCGATGGCCGTCACTCCGAGCTGCCGGAAGTAAGGAATTTTCTCGATCAGCCCGCGGAAAGTTCCGGGATAGGCTGCGCCTGCGCTTGGATGAATCGTGCAGCCGCGGACGTGTGTTTCGTAAATGACGGCGTCGGAGGCGGAATGTTTCGGGGGACAGTCGCCGTGCCAGTCGAAATGCTGGTGGGTGAGCACGCACTTCGGCGTGGAGGCGGCATCGTCCAGAGTAAAGGGCGATGACGGCAGCGAGCTGGAAGGGCCGTCGTAACCGCGGGCGGGTGCAAAATCCCACTTGCCGACGCCGGCGATCGCGGTTGCATACGGATCGAGAAGCAGTTTATGCGGGTTGAAGCGATGGCCCTCTTCCGGGCGATACGGCCCGTCGACCCGGTAGGCGTAAAGCTGGCCGGGGGCGATGTGTTGCACCCACACGTGCCAGACATCGCCCGTCCGGTGCCGCGGCGGGCTGAGATCGATCTGCCTGGAAGGCGAACCGGCAGCCGGATCGTCGTAAAACTCGAGGCGCACTCCGGTTGCGTGACGGCTGAAGACCGCGAAGTTGACACCATCACCGCGCAAGTGGGCGCCCCACGGCTGGGGACTTCCGCACCGAATTTCGCCGCTCTCGCACAGACACTCGAGTTCTTTGGGCAGTTCTTGTTCCATCGCCGATCCCCACCAAGTGATTTCCGTGATTTGGGATCACACCGACGCGCGTCGCTAAAGTTTCGTTCCCTTAGGCCTTTTGGCCGCTCGGCGCGACAGCGAAGAAATTGTACAGCCAGCCGAAAAAGAACCCGCCGAGCCCTCCGTCCACCAAGGCGTATCCCGTGCCGACCAAAACGTCACCGACGCTACGAGCTGCGTGGAAACCCGGATAAATGGAGCTCACACCGTCCAGAAAACTCGATCCGTACGCAGGAGCCGCAAGGTGCACGAGCCCCACACAAAGGATCGCTCCTCCCCACAGCAGGCCTGAAACGATCGTCAAACCTCGAACCGAAAGCCGCATGGTGATCTCCTTTCGAAAATTCATCGCGTTGCCGGCTGTGGCTCGTGCTTTGACCGGAGCTGAGCCATCACGCCACCTTCCTCTCGATCGAAGACCTTGTAAGCCCCGAGCTTCACTCGATCGTTGAATAGGAACCACGCGAGCGCATAGCCCCACACGAACAGCGCCCACCGCCAGCCGATCGGCGCCATGAACACACCGTAGACGGCGAGCAACGTCGCCACCGCTTGCGTGCAGACCACCGCCCAGAAGAGAACCGCGGCCGGCCGAATGGCCCAGAAGGGCCTTCGCGTCCGGGTGACGAAGATCGTTAGATGCCCGGCGACTGAAAGCTTCAAATAGATCAGGGACTGGATCGTCTCGCGGCCGAGGTGAAAAATGCGCTCGCCCAGATAGAACAGGCCGAAAGTAGCGAAGACCCCTGCCACGCCCAGAGTGCAAGCGATGCCAAGCACGACGGGCATATTCCACGCCTCGGGACGGTTCGAATAGTGGACGCGATCGTACGCGATGGAGAGAATCGCTCCGTCGTTGAGGATTGCGAGCAGTACGATCATGACCGCGGTGACCGGATAAAAGTTGAACACCAGGATCGAGAGCGTCATGAACAGCAGCACGCGAATTGTTTCGGCGATGCGGTAGATAGCATAGCTGTTCATGCGCTGAAACATTTTGCGGCTTTCCTTGATCGAATCGATGATCACGGAAAGGCCCGGATTCAGCAGGGCGATATCCGCTGCGGCCCTGGCGGCGTCCGTGGCGCCGGATACGGCGATTCCGGCGTCCGCTTGCTTCAGCGCCGGAGCGTCATTCACGCCGTCGCCGGTCATACCGACGATGTGCCCCTCCTTTTGCAGCGCACGGACGATGTGGAATTTGTGTTCGGGAAATACCTGCGCAAAACCATCCGCGGCCTCGATCGCCTTGGCTAACAGCTCGGCTTCGTAGTGCTTCGGTCCGGCGAGAACGGCCGCGTCCACGATGTTTTGGCCCAGTCCGAGCTTGCGCGCCGTCTCTTTGGCAATGGCGATCTGGTCGCCCGTCACCATCTTCACCTTCACACCCATTTGCGAGGCTGTGGCGATCGTGTCTTTCGAGTCTTCTCGCGGCGGATCGAATAACGGCAGGACACCCAGAAATTGCCACTGGCCATTCTCTCTGGTTCGAGCGACTCCGAGGGAACGGAAGCCGCGGGCAGCAAATCCCCTCACCGCCTCATGAACCGAGCCTGGCACCTGACGCACATCAGCTGGCAGTTCGAGGATCACCTGCACCGCGCCCTTTGCTACCCGGAATTCGTTTTTCTCCGGACCCGTCACGACGGCTTCTGTCCGCTTGTGCACGGGATCGAACGGCTGGAAGCGGACGATGTGGTACCTCTCTAGCTCATGCCTGTCTTTCAGACCGCCCAGCACAGCGAGGTCAATGGCGTCTTGACTGTCGGCACGGGAGGCGAGCGAGCCTGCCAGAATGATTTCCGCAGGCGTGACACCGCTCATGCAGAACGGATCTCCGAGAGTCAGCTTGTTCTGGGTCAAGGTGCCGGTTTTATCGGAGCAAAGAACATCAATCCCTGCGAGCTCTTCCATCGCCGCCAAGTGCGTCACGATCGCTTGTTTTTCGGCCAGTTTGCGAGCGCCAACGGCCATCGTTACGGAGAGAACGGCGGGCATAGCGACCGGGACCGCCGCGACCGTCAGGACCAAAGCAAATTGCAGAGTGGTAAGCATTCTGTCGCCGCGAAACAAGGCCACGGCGAGAATCAGAATGACCAGCGCCAGGGCGATGACGATTAGGAAATCACCGATTTTAAGAACTGCGCGCTGAAAGTGGCTGACGGTGTGGGCCGTCTCGACGAGATGCGCCGTCTTGCCGAAGTAGGTGTTCGGCCCGGTCGCGTAGACCGAGGCGTCGGCCTCCCCCTGCCTGACGATCGAGCCTGAATACACGGTGTCGCCCGGCTTGCGCTCGACCGGCAACGACTCCCCAGTGAGGGCAGATTGATCCACCTCGATCTGCTCACCCTGGATCAGCCGGGCGTCTGCCGGAATAATTTCGCCGATGCGAATTCGCATCAGATCGCCAGGGACCAGTTCGCGCGCCGGTACTACCGTCCACACGCCGTCGCGTTGGACGCGGGCACGTACCGCCAGCTTGGCCTTCAGTGCCGCGACTGCGTTTCCGGCCTGGTATTCTTCCCAAAACCCCACGCCGGCATTCATCAACAAGAGCGCGAGGATGATGACGAAGTCTTCCCAGTGGCGCACGACTGCGGAGAGAATGGCGGCGACTTCAATCATCCACGGGATCGGTCCCCAAAAATAAGAGAGGAATTTGAGGAGCGGGTTGACCCTTTCTTCGGGGAGCTCGTTGTAGCCGTACTTCGCCAGCCGAGCTTGCGCTTCTTTCTGGCTGAGGCCCGTCTTCGAAACTTCCGGCTCCTGCACAGGAGTGCCGTCGGGGCTCCTCGACGCGGAAGCTCGTTGGGCCTGGTTGGTGTGACGGTCCGTTGCGTTCGTCATTCAGCCAATCATCCTGGATTTCCGGAAAGCCGAAGTGCTACGCCACTTTCCCGCGCGATTGCAATGCCTTTTCGGTTTTCGCTATATCCACCAGCGTCTTCAACACCGAATCCGGATTGAGACTGATGGAATCGATCCCTTGCTCCACCAAAAACCTGGCGAACTCCGGATAGTCGCTGGGAGCTTGGCCGCAGATGCCGATCTTCTTCGAATTCCTCTTGGCTGCTTCAATTGCAAGGCGGATCATGCGCCGGACGGCGTCGTTCCGCTCGTCGAAAAGCGCGGCGAGCATCTGTGAATCGCGATCCAAGCCCAGCGTGAGCTGCGTCAGATCGTTTGAGCCGATCGAGAAGCCGTCGAAGATCTGGAAAAATTCATCCGCAAGGATGACGTTGCTCGGAATCTCGCACATAACATAAATTTCGAGGCCGTTCTTGCCTCGCTCCAAACCGTGCTTGGCCATCTCGGCGAGCACGGCACGTCCTTCATCGACGGTGCGGCAGAAGGGAATCATCAGGATGACGTTGACCAGTCCCATTTCCTCGCGAACCCTCTTCATGGCGCGGCATTCGAGCGCGAATCCCTCGCGGTAGCGCTCGTGATAGTAACGCGACGCTCCGCGCCAGCCGATCATCGGATTGTCTTCCACGGGTTCGAACTGCCGCCCGCCCAGCAAGTGTGCATACTCGTTTGTCTTGAAATCCGAGAGACGCACGATAACCGGCTTGGGGTGAAAAGCGGCGGCGATAAGCCCTACGCCTTGGGCGAGCTTTTCCACAAAATATTGAGGCCTGTTTTCATAGGACGCGGTGAGTTCGGCCAACTGCTGCTTCGCTTGCGGATCGGAGATCTCGTCGAAGCGGATCAAGGCCATTGGATGCGCCTGGATGTGATTGGCGATGATGAATTCCAGCCTCGCCAAGCCGACACCATCGTTGGGAATGGCCGACAGACTGAACGCGTCTTGGGGATTGCCAATGTTCATGAGGATTTGTGTGCGCGGCTTAGGAAGCTGATCGAGGGGCACCTCGGACACTTCGAATGGCAGGGCGCCGTCATACACGTAGCCGATCTCGCCTTCCGCGCACGAGACCGTGATCTCCTGCCCGGTTCTGAGGATGCCAGTCGCTTTCTCGGTGCCGACGATCGCCGGGATGCCGAGCTCGCGGGCGATGATCGCGGCGTGGCAAGTACGGCCGCCCTGATTTGTCACGATCGCGGCCGCCTTTTTCATCACGGGTTCCCAATCGGGGTCGGTCTTGTCGGTTACGAGAATCTCGCCGTCTTGGAATTCGCCCATGTGGCGCGCGTCGAGAACAAGGCGCGCCTTCCCGGCGCCAATCGCCTCGCCCACGCTGTGCCCCTGGACCAATCGCTTTCCGGATGTTGTTAGCCGATAGGTCTGCAGAACGAGTTTCTTCTTCCGCGCCTGAACCGTTTCCGGGCGCGCTTGGACGATGAAGATCTGCTGTGTAATCCCGTCTTTAGCCCATTCCATATCCATGGGAGTGTACGTGCCGTTGACCTCAGAATAATGATCTTCGATCAGGCAAGCCCACCGAGCCAATTCAAGGATTTCGTCGTCGCCGAGCACGAGTTGGCTCCTCTCACTCGGTGGGACGGGAACATTCTTCGTGGATTTCGAACCGCCGATGTCGTAGATCAGCTTGGATTCTTTCGTGCCGATCGTCTTCGAGAGGACCGGGCGAAAGCCCTGTTTGAGAGTGGGCTTAAAGACGATGTACTCGTCGGGATTCACGGAACCTTGGACGATATTCTCTCCGAGGCCATAGGAGGCGTTGATCAGGACGGCGTTCGTGAAGCCCGTCTCGGTATCGATCGAAAACATCACTCCGGACGACGCAAGATCCGAACGCACCATTTTCTGAACGCCGATCGAAAGCGCGATGCGTAGGTGGTCGAAACCATGCGTCGCGCGATAAGAGAAAGCGCGGTCGGTGAAAATCGACGCAAAGCATTTCTTGCATGCTTCGAGGAGCCCCTTCACTCCATGAACGTTCAGGTAGGTTTCGTGCTGGCCGGCAAAGCTTGCGCCCGGCAAGTCCTCTGCCGTAGCGCTTGATCGCACGGCGACATCGGTGTTGGGTCCGTACTGCTCGCATAGACGGGAGTACGCCTCGCGAACGGCGCGTTCCAAACTTTCGGGGAACGAAGCTTCCAGGATCAGAGCGCGGGCCTGGCTGCCGACCTGCCGGAGTTGGTCGAGATCCTCGACGGACAGCCCGGCGAAGAGCTTGCGCAACTTCACATCCAGACCGTTGAATTCTAGAAAGTGCCGGTACGCATGCGCGGTTGTGGCGAAGCCGTTGGGAATACGAATGCCCTTGGACGCCAGGTGCTGAATCATTTCTCCCAGCGAGGCGTTCTTGCCGCCCACGATGGGGACGTCGGCAATTCCACACTCTTCGAACCACAGCAGCGGAGATTGTTCCTTGGCAGTGGGCAAACTGGAATTCAATCGCTTCGCAGGTGTCGTCATTTTCCGCTCCTTTCGGCAGACGTCCTTGGGCGCGGATTCAATGTTTTAAGCCCTTGCTTTCGGTGGGCCGCACAACTTGAACCGAGCAAGGGGCATGGCGCACGACGGCAGAGGACACGCTTCCGAGCAAAAACCGCCCGATGGCCGTCCGTCCATGTGAGCCCACTACAATCACGTCGGCGCCCCACTCTTTTGCCGAGTCGATGATCGCAGCTCGAGCCTCACCTATGACAACGTTCGCGCTCACCCGGAAGCCGGCAGCGCGAAGTTTCTTTGCGACCTGATCCACCAACTCTTGTCCCAGTTTCGTCTGACTTTCCGGCGTAAGTACGGGATAACCGCAGGATTCTGTAGGTTCGAGGACGTGCAGCACCTTAATTTCGAAGTCTTGTGCCGCGTACTGCGCGATCACGGCGTCTGCGATGGCCTCTGCGAATTCGGAGCCGTCAACGGCCACCAAAATTTTCATTTCCGCCTCGCCTTGGGATGCGCTGAAATTTCTTTATCGGCTGATTTTCCGGCCAAACGAGGCCCTATCCAGCATCCGTCACTAAGAGATAGATAGCTGTGAGCCACATCACAACGAAACACAAGAGAAGAAGGATCGAGGCGAGAACGTCACGCGCCGATAAAAATCGAAGTGTTCACGCAAGGGCCGCACCGCGCAGCGCGTACCACGTCCCCGCGGTCGGTTCCCGGCCGGGTCCTCGTTCTTATTCATTTATCACTGCGAGAGTGGCAGGGTGCTGCGAAGCTCTTGGTTTCGCTGTCCGGGACAGCGCTCGGAGCCTTACCCCACAGCCTTACGCTTCGCCATCGGTGAAGGCTTCGCTAGCGCCGGGCCGGTAGACGGTGCTTCCAGCGACGACGGCGCCACGAAGACGGAGACATCGGGCTGGCGGGTCGGAGACTGCCACGGATCGCCCGCATCGCGCCTGTCGAAGCCGATTTCCTCAATTGCTTCGTCAAGCGCCGACATAAATTCGCCGGGCCGAAGGGCCGACGCTCCAAAGCACCTTCGACCGCGTCGGAGGGCGGGCAACCACCAGCAACCCTCTTCCACCGCTTGGGAATAGAACAAGGTAACGCCGGAACCTTCCAGAAAGTCGATCAGCGGGAAAACACTGCGTCCGCACAATCTCATTGGGCTCAATACGAGGTCAAAGTTCCGGGCTCTGAGCAGCGCACAAGCCTCTTGGTAGGATGTTACGAATTCACAGTCGCATCCCCGTCCCTGCAAACGATTCGTCAAGTACGAGGAACCCTGCGGGCTCTCTCCGATCAGCAGGACCCTTATGTTTTTCGATTCCATCGGTTCCTCCGGTGCTGTTTCGCGAATCCCTTCTCAGCAGAAAGCTGTGTCGCCCAACTTTTCACCCACGGCATTCGCCGTGCTCCGACCGACTCACTGGGCGCACCCAGTGATGACGTTGCAAGTCTCGTTTGGCCTTCGCCAAGTTGCTGCTCCTGCAACTCGGGGCTTTGCGGGGGATTCCCCTAGCCTAAAGAAGATTCCTGTGCCTGCCTCCGCCGCGGCCCCACATCTTGCGTGGCGGTTCTCATCGCGTCCCGTTGCGGCGCCCGAGACAGCCACGCTTACCGAAGTCGCGGAGCTGTCAATTTAACCAGTTCGAGGTCGCGCTCTCTCACTTTCGGACGTGGCCGGGACGCAGCGCGTTCTGCACCACGCGTTGGATCTCATCGCCACTCGGCGGATAGAGAACGTAATCGAAAGCACCAACCTGCAGATAATCGAGATAGCGCTTCCAATCATCGAAACGGCTTACCACGACGACCGGCACTTTGGCCGATTGCCTCGAGGTTTGCCGGATCAGATGCTCGATTCCGCCTCCGGGCAGTTCATCCGAACAGAAAATCAAAGAGAGCGGACGCAGGCTCATAATGGCTGCAGCCTCATGAGCTGTCGACGCCGCGATCGGCGCCAGTCCGCACTGCCCCAGAACACTGGCAAAGCCCTGTTGAGTTTCTGGTCTGTCGGAAACTACCAACACGTTTGCGGAGGCCATCGGGAGCATCCTTTCCTCGAATCAGCCGTGGCCCTTCGGGAGCTATTTGGCTAATGCGAAGACTCGAGAGCTGCAGAAATTCCGAGTACCGAGCGGACTATGAACCCATGCCGCTGGGTGATGCTGTGATCTGCGTCACCCAGCATTCGAATTCGCGACAACCGAAAGGGCAATCGCAGGTTCGAGACGGTTTTGCGACGCCCGCTTGCTTGGTGCTCGCCACTGCGCTGAGAAACGACGTTTGGGCCGGCTCGGCTGTGGCCGTTGGCCCCTACATTAGGGTTGAGGTTGCCTTCGGTTTCGTGCGCACGGCTGTCGCGTGCGCAGCGTTGGGGAGATCAAGTGTAAAAATGCCGCCCTTCAGCCTCGCGCGGACCGGGGCAGCATGCGTCTGGAAGTAAATCGAAGGCTGGCGAGTGCTGGTCCGCACCTAACATGTTTCCTACGCCGTTTCTCACGAGTGCTGCTCGCTTGACGAGTTTCATTGCTCCCGCGAGCTGCATAACCCTGTTGATGATGTACTCTGTTCCCGGGTTGCACGATTCGCTCAAATTCCGGGCGTACCCCCGTTTTTTTTAACGCGTGTGGCGCGAATCTGAGACCTTAACGGAAGTGGCACGCAGGGCGGCGCCTCGAGGCGAAGTGCCGCGATGCAACTGCATCCCGTTGTCCTGTCAATGCTTAGAATCGCTATGCGATTCGAGTCCCGCGAGAAATCCTTTGTCGGCTGCGTGTTGACGAACCTTTCTTTAAGGCTATTATCCTAGTCGCCCAGAGGACCCGTGCTTGATACCGACCCCAAAGCGGCCGTCCCATCCGACAATAGCGTTACCACGGTGGCCGATCTCCAGCTTACTGCTCCCCTTCCACCCAAGAGGAAGCTGCGCCGATACTTATTCGTTTTGGTCCTGCTGGGGTTCGGCATATATTTCTTTCTGCCACGCTTCGTGGAAATGGAGCGCGCGGTCCTCGCCGTCACGAAACTCAGCATTATCTTCGTCGCGCTTTCGATCGGAACCGAGGCCCTCAGTTATCTCGGCAGCGGTTATCTCCTCAAGAAGGCTGTACTTGCAGCAGCCAGACCTGTCTCGGTGGTCGACGGGGCGCTCATGACGGCTGGCGCGAACTCGGTGGGGACGTTGGGAGGCGGGGTAATCGGAACCGCGGGAATGACGTATTACTGGCTTCGCCGGCGAGGCATAAATCCCGGGGCCGCCGGTCTGGGAGGATGGCTACCCATCATCCTGGAGAACACGGCGCTCGCCGTCGCGTCGCTCGCGGGCCTGCTGGTAATGATCCATCTGAAGAAGTCCCCTCGCGTGTTTGCGACGGGCTTCGCTCTCGCCTTACTGATTCTCGGCGGCCTCCTCGCGGTGTTGATTTGGTCTGTGACCCACAGGGAAAGTTTGGAACCTCTCGCAGCGAAGATCGCGGATTTCGTTGGCCGGTTTCGCCATCGGTCTTCCGATCGCTCCAAGATCAGCGCTGCGCTGCGGCATCTCTTTGAGGGATGGGACACCCTGTTGCGGGGCGGCTGGCGTGGGCCGGCGCTGGGTGCCGTTCTAAATACGGGCTTTGACATGCTGACCTTGGCGTTGCTGTTCCTGGCCGCCGGTTACCGCGTCAATCCTGCGGTGCTTGTGGCCGGTTATGGCGTTCCTCAATTACTGGGCAAATTGACGGTTATCCTAGGCGGGGTCGGGGTGGTCGAAGCCGGCATGATCGGGCTGTTCAGCATTCTCGGTGTGCCCGGCCGAACCGTCGTGGTCGCCGTCCTTGCCTATCGCCTGCTCTCGTTTTGGCTGCCAACCCTGTTCGGTATCCTCCTTATCCCGTACCTTGAGCGCAGGACCGTGCCGTCACGCGAAACCTGAGGGCGACCAAGTTGGTTCATCGGCTTGATATCGAAGTTTTCCCCGAAGCGAGCGCTTTCAGGTCTTGCTCACGACCGCTTGCACGTCGGCGGCCGATTCGG
>DATLWP010000322.1:0-6109 GCA_035576265.1 Candidatus Polarisedimenticolia bacterium | reverse complement strand
CCCATCAGCGCGCGGTTTGCGTCGTCGTTTTCGAGGAACGGAATCAGGCTCGCAGCGACGGACACGAGCTGCTTCGGCGAGACGTCGATGTAGTCGACCTCGTTGCGGCCTTTCAGAACGAAGTTGCCGGCCTGGCGGCAGTTGACGAGGTCGGTGGTGATGCGGAGTTTCTCGTCGAGCGACGCATTGGCCTGCGCCACCACGTAGCGATCCTCTTCCCACGCCGAGAGATAGAAACAGTGCGGTTCGACCACGATGCGCCGTCGCTTCAGATCTTCGTTGGTCTCCTCCACCTTTTCTTTCTCGACGATTTCGCCCGCCTTAAATTCGCTGTCGCCCGCGTTGACGATCTGCACGTAGTCGATCACGCGGCCGCCCTTCACCTTCCGGTAGGGCGACTCGATGAAACCGAACTCGTTGATCCGCGCGTAGCAGGAAAGCGAGCTGATCAGACCGATGTTCGGCCCTTCCGGCGTCTCAATCGGGCAAATGCGCCCGTAGTGCGTGGGATGTACGTCGCGGACTTCGAATCCCGCGCGCTCGCGGGAAAGGCCGCCGGGCCCCAAGGCGGAAAGCCGGCGCTTGTGAGTGATTTCGCTCAGCGGGTTCGTCTGATCCATGAACTGCGAGAGCTGCGAACTGCCGAAGAATTCGCGGATCGCCGCCATCACGGGCTTCGCATTCACCAAGTCATGCGGCATGGCCGTCGACATTTCCTGGTACACGGACATCTTTTCCTTGATGGCGCGCTCCATGCGGACCAGCCCGATGCGGAACTGGTTTTCCAGCAATTCGCCCACCGCGCGGACGCGGCGGTTGCCGAGGTGATCGATGTCGTCCACCGAGCCGATGTTCTTGCGCAGCTTGAGCAAGTAGTTGATCGCGGCGACGAAGTCCGCCGGGTCGAGCGTGCGCTTGTCGAGCGGCGTCTCGATGCCCAGCTTGATGTTGAACTTGAGGCGGCCCACCTTGCTGAAGTCGTACTTGCGCGCGTCGAAAAACATTCCGTTGAAGAGCGCGGTCGCCGTTTCGAGGGTCGGCGGATCGCCCGGGCGCAGCTTGCGATAGATTTCGATCAGCGCCTCTTTGGGCGTGTGAATCGTGTCCTTTTCAAGCGTCCGCGAGATGATGATGCCCACGTCGTCGCGCTCGGGGAAGCACACGTCTACTTCGGTGATTCCCGCTTCGGCGATGGTGGACCACATCTCGGCGGTGAGCGGCCGGTTCGCCTCGAGCAGCACTTCCCCGGTCTGCCGGTTCACGAGTTCGCTGACCGTGAAGGCGCCTTCGAGATCGCCGACGCCGACTTCAGCCTGGCTTACGCGCGCTTTCACGAGCTCCTTGTAGAGCGGATCGGTGATGCGCTTGTGCGCGCCGACGAGCACTTCGCCTGATTTCGGATGCTTGATCTCACGCGAAAGCTTGCGATCGATCAGGCTTTCCGACACGTTCCAGTACAGATCGCCCTCGCGCAGCGAGATGCGTTCGACCTGGTAGAAGGTGCGCAGGATGTCCTCGTTTGATTTCATCCCCAGCGCGCGGAGGAAAATCGAGCCCAGGAACTTGCGCTTGCGGTCGATGCGGACGTAGAGGATGTTTTTGGTGTCGTATTCGAACTCGACCCACGAGCCGCGGTAAGGAATGATCTTCCCCAGGAAATAGGTGCGATTGTTCGCGGTCTCGAAGAAGACGCCCGGGGAACGGTGGAGCTGGCTGACGATCACCCGCTCGGTGCCGTTGATGATGAACGTGCCGTTCTCGGTCATCAGCGGGATGTCGCCGAAGAACACTTCCTGTTCCTTGATGTCGCGAATCGACTTGGCGCCCGTGTCGGGATCCTTGTCGTAAATGGTAAGGCGGATCGTGACCTTCAGCGGCGCGGCGTAGGTCATGCCGCGCTCCTGGCATTCGTTCACGTCGTATTTCAGCTGGAGCGTGACCGGGTCGCCGCACTTGTTGCAGAACGTGGGCGTATTCTTGTTGAACGTGCCGCACTTCGCACAGGTCACGTCACCCGTTCTGTACGGATTGGTGACCACGGAGGCGCCACAACTCCGGCACGTGGCGCGCAGATGGTGCAGTCCGCGCAGGTGACCGCACTTGCATTCCCAATTCCCGATCGCGTAGTCCACAAAGTCCAGCTGCGACAGCCCGCGGAAATCCTGGATCGGGAAGACGGAAGTGAAAACGGACTGCAAGCCCGTGTCTTCGCGTTCGCTCGGCAGCAGATCCATCTGCAGGAAGCGCTGATAGGACTTCTTCTGTACGTCAATCAGGTTCGGAATCTGGACCGCCGTCTTGATTTTGGCGAAGTCCAGACGCTCTCGTTCCCGAACGACTCGATTACTGTTCCGATTGCTCATCGACCATCCTCTTCAGGGTGAAACCGGAAAAGTCGGCGCGGATAGACACCCGCCCCGCCGGTCCGGGTAGGACATTTCTTGAAGTTCTCAATTTCAAAAGAGCACGCGTTCGCCAACCCCTACGACAGCCCAGCCCGGCGCCATGGCGGGCTGCCACTACTTGATCTCGACCTTGGCTCCGGCCTCTTCGAATTTCTTCTTGATCGTCGCGGCCTCGTCCTTGGTGGCACCCTCTTTCACCGTCTTCGGGGCGCCATCCACCAGATCCTTGGCTTCCTTCAAGCCCAAGCTGGTAACTTCGCGGACCGCCTTGATCACGTTGATCTTGTTCGCGCCGACTTCGGTCAGGACGACGGTGAATTCCGTCTTTTCCTCGGCCGGGGCCGCGCCAGCCGCGCCCGCCGCTCCTGCCACCACCACCGGCGCCGCCGCAGCTGCGGAGACTCCGAAGGCCTCTTCCATCTTCTTGACCAGATCGGAAGCCTCGAGCAGAGTCAGGCCCTTGATCTCTTCCAGAATCGTTTCCACTTTGCTTGCCATTGCCGTGTCTATCCTCCTCCGAGATGAGAAACCTAAACCGTTTCAAAATTCGTGTTACTGACCCGTTTCAGGAGCCGGAGCCTCCGCAGGCGCCGCCCCGCCGGATCCGAACTTGTTCGCCTTCACTGCCTCGCTCGTCACCACCGCCAGATTCCGCGGTAGCGCCGCCAGTGCCGTCGCCACGCGCTGCGCCGGAGCATTCAGCATGTACATAATCTTGCTGATCAGCTCTTCCTTGCTCGGGAGCTGGGCCAGCTGGGCGATCTCCTGGATCGAGACCACGCGCCCTTCGACCCATCCGGCGCGGAACTGAAACGCCGGAACATCCTTGACAACCTTCGATAAAATCTTTGCGAGCGCCACCGGATCGGTCTTGGTGAACGCGATGGAATTCGTGCCCTTCAGATTCTTGAGCAGCCCTTCCGCCGGGGTACCCTCGGCAGCGCGCTCAGCCACCGTATTTTTCACGACCTGATATCGGCCGCCTGCAGCCTCGACCGAACGCCGCAACTGCGTATCCTGCTCGACGGTGATCCCTTGAAACGTCGTGAGAATGACGGTGGAGACCGTCGCAAGCTGCGCGCGAAGCTCTTCGGCCTGCGCTTTCTTTTCGGCCTTCTTCTTCATGCCGAATTTCCCCCTTCTACTGTCTCGTTACGCCGCGACCGCCGTGGCCGCTTCGGCCTCGGCGAGATCAATCTGTATCCCCGGCCCCATCGTCGAGGTCAGCGTGATTCTCCGAATGTACTTGCCCTTGGCAGTGGAGGGTTTGGCCTTCAGCACCGCTCCGAGCAGCGCTTGTGCGTTTTCCGCCAAGTTTTTCGCCGGGAAGCTCAACTTTCCAACGGGCGAATGGATGATGCCGGTCTTGTCCAAGCGAAACTCGACCTTGCCGGCCTTGATCTCCTTCACCGCCCGCGCCACATCGAAAGTGACGGTGCCCGTCTTCGGGTTGGGCATCAGCCCGCGCGGCCCGAGAACTTTGCCGAGGCGCCCGGCGGACTTCATCATGTCCGGCGTGGCGATCACCGCTTCGTAGTCTGTCCAGCCTTCCGTGATCTTCTGGACCATGTCTTCGCCGCCCACAAAGTCGGCCCCGGCGTCCTGCGCCTCGCGGACTTTTTCGCCGCTGGCGATCACCAGCACGCGCTTCGATTTTCCGAGTCCATGCGGAAGCACCACTGTGCCGCGCACCATCTGGTCCGACTGCTTTGGGTCGACGCCCAGATTGAGGACGAGATCGACCGTCTCGTCGAATTTCGCGTAACGCGCCTTGCGGAGAATCTCGGCTGCCTCTTCCAGATGATAGGGTCGCGCCTCGACGAGTTTGCGGGCGCGGTCAATATTTTTTCCACCGATTCTTGCGCTGCGGCCCATCGCTGTGTCTCCCGGTCCGTGTTATTCCGCGATTTCGATGCCCATGTTGCGGGCCGTGCCCATGATCGAACGGACGGCGGATTCCAGGTTCGTCGTGTTCAGGTCGGGCAATTTGGTCTTGGCGATCTCTTCCACCTGCTTGCGCGTCACCTTCGCCACCTTGTTGCGGTTCGGCTCAGGCGAGCCCTTCACAATTCCCGCGGCGCGTTTCAAGAGCTCGGAAGCCGGCGGCGTCTTTAGGATGAACGAAAACGTGCGGTCGCTATAGATGGTCAAAAGCACCGGAATAATCATGCCCTCCGGCTCTTTCGACGTCTTGGCGTTGAACTGTTTGCAGAAATCCATAATGTTCACGCCGTGGGGCCCGAGCGCCGTGCCCACGGGCGGCGCCGGCGTCGCTTTGGCCGCCGCCAATTGAAGCTTTACTGTCGTTTGAACTTTCTTGGCCATCTCTTAGGTCCCCTGCTGCTGTCGTCTCCTGCGTGGCGTCCGCGTATCGGGATCGCAAGAACCGCGCTACGCGACCTTTTCAACCTGCGCGAAATCCAGTTCTACCGGTGTGGAACGGCCGAAAATCGTGACCGAAACCTTCAGCGTGCTGCGGTCGGCGTTCACCTCTTCCACCACGCCCGTGAAGTTGGCGAACGGGCCTTCTCCGATGCGAACCTTCTCACCGCGTTCGAACGAGAGCCTGGGCTTGGGCTTCTCCGCCGTGGTGGTGGCCCGGGTCAAAATGTTCTGCACTTCTTCTTCTGTCAGCGGCGAAGGCATCTGGCCGGAGCCCACGAATCCCGTCACCTTGGGTGTCGAGCGCACCACGTGCCAGGTGTAGTCGTCCATCTCCATCTCGACCAGAACATAACCCGGATAACACATGCGCGGGGAAATCACCTTCTTTCCTCCGCGCACCTCGACCACTGATTCCGTAGGAATAATGATCTGGCCGATCTTGTCCCCCAGGCCGAACGCCGCCACCCGGCCTTCGAGACTTTCCTTCACCTTTCTCTCAAACCCCGAGTAGGTGTGGACGATGTACCACTGCTTGGCCATTCCCAGTCCTGTTACTTGAAGTATTTCAGCACCCGCTGAATCAAATAGCTGAAACCGCTGTCCACGATAAAGAAAAAAATCCCGAAAAACGCGACCGTCACGGTCACCACGATCGTGGTGGACCAAACATCGGAGCGCGACGGCCAGTTCACGTGCGCCATCTCGACGCGCGTTTCGTGCAAGAACGCCCGCAGCCGCTGCGGATATCCCGCGACCTTGCCGAGCGGCTCAGGAACCGAAAACGAGGCGCCCTCGCCCCTTGTGTCTTCCTTGTTCAATTTTGCCGCCTGTGCCATCTCGCCGATCGCCCCTCGCCTGCCGCCCCCGCTGCCTCAAGAGCTGGCAGGGGAGGAGGGATTCGAACCCCCACATCCGGTTTTGGAGACCGGCGGTCTACCGTTGAACCTACTCCCCTGAATTTCGAGCCTGCGGCTTGAAATTCATCCGGGCCAGCAGACTCGCGCTTCGATTCCGTGCCGGCCTACTTCACTTCCTTGTGCGCCGTGTGTTTCCGGCACGTATTGCAAAACTTCTGCGTTTCCAGCCGGTCCGGATGCTTTTTCCGGTTCTTGGTGGTCGTGTAGTTTCGGTTCTTGCACTCGCCGCACTGCAAAGTGATGATTTCGCGCATGGTCGTTTACTCGATGATCTCGGTGACGGCGCCGGCTCCCACGGTGTGCCCGCCTTCGCGGATGGCGAACCGCAGCCCCTTCTCCAGCGCCACCGGCGTGATCAGCGTGATCTCCATCGATATGTTGTCCCCCGGCATCACCATCTCC
>DATLWP010000321.1:0-24856 GCA_035576265.1 Candidatus Polarisedimenticolia bacterium | reverse complement strand
GACGGCGGCGCCGGAATCCGCCGCTGCCCGTTCGGCGCGCGAAAGACCGCCTTCGGCAGCGTCTACGCGAAGCGCCAAGGCGGCATGCTCGGCTTCGATGCTGCGCACGGCATCCGCACGCTGCTCTTCGGCGGCGGTATGGCGCGCCGCCGCTTCCTCGGCCTGCAACGACTCCGCCTGTCCGCGCGCGGATTCCTCCACAAGGCGGCTCGCAAGCTGGCGAAGTTCCTGCATGCGCAGCTCAAGGCCGGTCTGCTCGGCGGAATTCTTCGAGGCTTGCTCCGTGGATTCGCGCAGGATTTCTTCGAGCGACGCGGTCTGCTCGCGGAGCGTGGCGACGGCATCATGCTGTGCCGCGATGCGAGAAGCGAGGTCCGCCGCCTGACGGGCGGCCTGGTCGATCTCGATGCCCAGGGTCGCCACGCGGGATTCGAGCTGCGCCGCCTGTTCCCGGTTGAAGGTGATGCGGTTTTCGGCGCGGTCGAGGTCGAGCGCGGTCTGGCCGAGCAAATTCTGCGTCTGGCGCAGCTCGGCATCGAGCTCGTACGTCCGCGCGGTCAGACGCTCCTGCTCGGCTTCGGTTTCGCGGACGGAGCGGGATTCCCGCTCCTCCGCAGCATCCATCTCGCGCAGCAGGCTTTCGAGGCGCGCGGCTTCGATATCGAGGTGCTCCGCCTTGCTCGCGAGCACGACGCGCAGCATGCCCCGCATCTGTTCGCGAAGCTCCGCGTAGCGCCGCGCTTTCGAGGCCTGGCGCTTGAGCGAAGCGAGCTGCTTTTCGACTTCGACGAGAATGTCGTTCACTCGCGAGAGGTTGATCTTGGAGGCCTCGAGCTTCGTTTCCGCGAGGCGCCGCTTCGTCTTGTACATCGTGATCCCCGCAGCTTCCTCGATGATCGCGCGGCGGTCCATGGGCTTGGAGTTCAGAATCTGGCCGATGCGACCTTGCTCGATGATGGCGTAGCTATCCGGACCAAGCCCGATGCCCATGAAGATTTCCTGAACGTCGCGCAGGCGGGCCACACGGCCGTTGATCAGGTACTCGCTCTGGCCAGAGCGGTACAAGCGGCGTCCGACGACGATTTCGCCGGGCCGCAGCGTGGCTGCCGGCTTGTCGGCAGCGCGCCTCTTCGCGGCTTTGCGGCCGGCGCGGGCGTCCTCCGCGGGGACTTCTTCTACGGGGCCGGCGTCCGCCATTGCCTCAGCGGAGTGAGCGGTTGCCTGGGGTGCATCCTGCAGGTCGGCCTCTACGGCGGGGGGGTCGTCGCCGGGATGCGAGGTTGGTTCCTTCTGGCCATCAATGACCTTGGCAACGGCTTCCGAAAGGTCCGGGTCGACCAGGGTCAGCGTGACCTCGGAGATCCCCATCGGCGGACGCTTGGCCGTGCCATTGAAGATGCAGTCGGACCTGCGCTCGGCGCGGAGCATTTTGTGGCTCTGCTCGCCGAGGACCCAGGAGATGGCGTCCACTACGTTGGACTTGCCGCAGCCGTTCGGCCCGACAATGCAGGTAATCCCGCTGCCGCTGAACGTGATCGGCGTCTTCTCGCAGAATGACTTGAACCCCAGCAGTTCGACCTTACGGAGTTTTAGCACCAGCCCCTCGCACGGTTCGCTTCTCCCGCGTCATGGGCGGAAGAAGCTACGGTCTGAATTTTTTGTTCGGAGGTCTTTCGAGACAAAAACGTTGGGAGGGTCGATGATCGATGGCCCTTCCGCCTGGCGCTATCGGATCGGCGGTTACGGGAATAAAAATTAGCACGCCGGGCGGGAGGTGTAAAGGCGGATTTCTCCACTTTGCGCAGCAAGCAAATGGACCCTCCCGCAGCTTCAAGTCCGTTCCCCAAAACGTCGCCACAGGCTTACGGCGGCAATCAGGATGTTTGCGGATTGACTTGCGGTAGGTCGCATCCTAGCATGGCGCGCACGGGAGGGAGCTTTGGAGTCGCGCAGAGGGCCGGGAGTACGCCGAGTTCTGTCGAGCGGGTTGCTGCTGCTCGTTATCCTGACTTTGTCGATCGGGGGCCTTCGGCCCCCAGCGCCCAAGCCCTCGAGCGCTCCGGCAGCGGAATTCTCCGCCGCCCGCGCGGTGGATACCCTCCATCGAATTCTGGGGCCCGATGTGCCGCACCCGGTTGGGAGCGCGGCCAACTACGACGTTCGCGCTCGCCTCATCAACGAGTTGAGCCGGATGGGTTATGAGCCGGAGGTGCAGACCAGCTTCGCCTGCGCTGAATTCGTCGACTGCGCGCCGGTGAACAACGTGCTGGCGCGCCTCGAAGGAACCGAGCCGGGCAGCGCGGTTCTCCTCGCCGCCCATTACGATTCTGTGCCGGCAGGTCCGGGCGATTCCGACGACGGCGTCGGCGCCGCCGCAGTCCTCGAAATCGCGCGAGCGCTCAAATCAATGCCCCTGCCGCGCCACTCGGTCATTTTCCTCCTCGACGACGGCGAAGAGGCGGGCTTGCTCGGGGCGCACGCTTTCGTGGACTCCCATCCCTGGGCGAAGGAAGTGCGTGCGGCGGTGAATCTCGATGCGCGCGGCACCTCAGGCCCCAGCCTGCTGTTCGAAACAGGCAGCGCGAACGATTGGGCGATTCGGCTCTACGCGGAGCACGCCGCCCGCCCGGCCGCCAGCTCGATTTCTTACACCGTGTACAAGCAGCTTCCGAACGACACGGATTTCACTGTGTTCAAAACCGCCGGCTATCAGGGGTTGAATTTCGCCTTCATCCGCGGCGTCGGACAGTACCATACTCGCCTCGACAATTCGGCGAACGTGAACCCTGCGAGCGTGCAGCATCATGGCGAAAACGCGCTGCCGGCGGTTCTCGCGCTCGCAAATGCCGATCTTCAAAACGCGCCAACGCGGGAAGGGGTGTTTTTCGATCTCTTCGGACGCTGGATCATCCACTGGCCCGCGCCGCGGACGCCGGCCTTCGCGCTCGGCGCAATGATTCTCTTGCTGCTGGAGATCGGGTGGATGCTTGGAAACAAGCGTCTGGGGCTGCGCGAATTTCTGTGGGGAATGATTGCATGGCTCGTCACCATGGGAACGACCGGAGCGCTGGCGCTCCTGCTGAGGCGTCTCATTCACGCGGCCGGGGCGACGCCCATCAATTGGATCGCGCATCCTCTGCCGATTCAGATCGCGTATTGGTCGCTCGCACTCGCCGTCGTCATGATTTACGCCATCGTCTTCGCCCGGCGCGCCGGCTTTTGGGGATTGTGGAGCGGCGTTTGGACATGGTGGGCGCTGCTCTCGATCGTGATCGCTTCGCAGACGCCGGGATTCAGCTACACCATCGTGGTTCCCCTGGGCGTGGCAGTGCTCGCGGGATTGCCGGCGACGATGCTTCGCGCCGGGAGCGTCACTTCCGCCCTGGCGGTGATCCTGCCGCTCGCGGCTGCCGGGATCGTCGGGTTCGCTCCGGCTTTACTGCTGTACGACGGTCTGGGCGTCCGGGGGATGATTTTGGTTGCGCTGGTGGTCGGGTTTATTCTGACGCCGATTGCTCCGCTCTGTGCCGATCTGCGCGGCGCGCCGGGTTTGCGAGGTCTGGCGCTCCCTTGGATTCCGATCGTGGCAACGGCGCTGGCCGCATTCGCGGCCGTGGTTGTGCCGTCGTATTCCGCGAAAGTCCCCGAGCGCGTCAATATCTCCTATTGGCGAAACGCGGATTCGGGGAAGTCGCAATGGATCGTTCAGCCCGAGTCCGGCCGTCTGCCCGAGCCGATTCGCCTCGCTGCGTCCTTCCGTGGCCCCGAACACGGAGCTTTTCCTTGGGACACTCGGGCCGCTTTTGTCGCAGACGCGCCCCGCCTGGATCTCGCCGCTCCGACGTTTACGATTTTGGAATCCACGCAAGCCGATGGCATGCGGTCGTACCAGGCTCTGCTGCGCTCCGAGCGCGGCGCGCCATCTGCGGCCGTACTGTTTCCGCCCGATTCCGGCGTCGAATCCGTTCGGATGGAAGGCCTACCGCTACAGCCGGAGACCCAACGAATCAGAAGCCAGTGGAACGGCTGGGCCGCCTACCGATGTCTGGCCATGCCTGCGAGTGGCGTGAAAATTACCTTTTCGCTGCCTGCCGGGAAGCCCGTCGAAGTCTCGGTAGTCGATCAATCCTACGGCCTGCCACCCGAAGGGACGTTCCTCTTGAACTCGCGCCCGCTGAAATCCACGCCGTCGCAGAACGGTGACGTAACGATCATCAGCCGTCGCGTCGAGTTCCTTCCCTAGCGCGCCGCATGACGTTCAAATCGGCGTTAAACTGCGGCGCCCGAGACGGGCGTTTGCCGCGAGGCGCAGCGTCGGCTACAATAGCCGTTTTGCATAAGCCATCAGAATGCGCGAGATACGCCTGCACAACACGCTGACGAACCGCCTAGAGTCCCTCGATCCCGTACACCCGGGCGAAGTGCGCATCTACACGTGCGGCCCGACTGTTTACGCCTTCGCGCATATCGGCAATTTTCGGACGTTCGTGTTTCAGGACGTACTGCGACGCTTCCTGCGCTCGCAAGGCTACCGCGTACTGCAGGTGATGAACGTCACGGACGTGGACGACCGCATCATCAAGGCCTCCGCAGCCGCGGGAGTCGGCATCCGCGATTACACGGAAAAGTATATTCGCGCTTTCCTTGAGGACATGGACGCGCTCCACCTGGAGATGCCCGAACACCTCGTGCGCGCCACGGACCACATCGAGGACATGGTCGCGCTGATCGAGCGGCTGCAAAAAAAGGGACTCACCTACACGAGCGAAGGATCCATCTACTATCGGATTTCGAAATTTCCCTCTTACGGAAAACTGTCGAAGATCGACGTGACCGGCATGCAGGCCGGCGCGCGCGTGGACGTCGATCAGTACGAAAAGGACGACGCGCGTGATTTCGCGCTGTGGAAAGCTCCCAAGCCGGGCGAGCATTTTTGGGAAACGCGGATCGGCCCCGGACGCCCCGGCTGGCACATCGAGTGCTCGGCGATGTCCATGAAGTACCTCGGCGACACGCTCGACATGCACACCGGCGGAGTGGACCTGGCCTTCCCACACCACGAAAACGAAATCGCGCAGAGCGAGGCGGCTACGGGCCATCCCTTCGTGCGCCTGTGGCTGCACGCCGAGCACCTGATCATCGAAGGCCAGAAGATGTCGAAGTCGCTCGGCAACTTCTATACGCTGCGCGACCTCTTCGCCAAGGGACAGAAGCCTTCGACGATTCGATTCCTGCTGCTCTCCGTGCCCTACCGCCGCCAGCTCAATTTCACCGAGGACGGACTTACGCAGGCCCGGAACTCCGTCGAGCGCTTGCGCAACTTCATGACGCGCCTCAAGACCGCGCAATTCTCCGAAGGGTCGAACCCGGAGATCCAGAAGCGCATCGAGAAGGCGGAAAACGACTTCGACGCAGCCCTTGCAGACGATCTGAACACGGCGGTGGCGCTCGCGGCGATTTTCGATCTGGTGCGCGACGTCAATACGGCCATGGATCGCGGCACGTTCTTGCAGCAGGATGCTCCCCGCGTCGTAGCGGCGATGGAGAAGTTTGACGGCATCCTGGCGCTGCTCGCGGACGACGACGATGAGAAGCTCCGCAAGCTCGGCTTCGGACCATCCAAACCCGCCATGCCCGTCACGCAGATCGAAGCTCTGATTCAGGAGCGGCAGGCTGCCCGGCAGCGCCGGGACTTCCAGCGGTCCGACCAGATCCGGCAGCAGCTTGCGGATTCCGGAATTCTGTTAGAAGATACGAAAGACGGCAGTGTCCGCTGGAAGTACAAATGAGAATCTCCGCGACACACGCGCGCTCGCTGCACAGCCAGCCTTCCCACGAACGGCCGAATCTTTTCGGCGTTGATTAATTCTCCCTTTCCCCAATGAACGCGCCGGGCACGCGCCGGCCGGAACCGGTCCGCGCGCCCGAGAAAACGCAAGTCTGGGAGGAAGACATGCAGATCGCCGAGAGAAGGATTCCGAACCTCGTCAGCGCGCTGCCCGGCCCGAAAGCGAAAGAGATCATCGAGCGGGACCGCAAAGTCGTCTCGCCGTCCTACACGCGGGATTATCCGTTGGTCGCGAAATCAGGCCGCGGCGCCATGGTCGAGGATGTGGACGGCAATACGTTTCTCGACTTCGCCGCCGGGATTGCCGTCGTCGCCACCGGGCACTGCCATCCGCAAGTCGTTGCCGCCGTGCAGAGGCAGGCGTCGGAATTGCTCCACATGTCCGGAACGGATTTCTACTACCCGGGCCTGGTCGAGCTGGCCGAAAAGCTCGCTTCGATCGCGCCGGGAAAGGGACCGAAGCGCGTCTATTTCGGCAATTCCGGCACGGAGGCCATCGAAGCGGCGATGAAGCTCGCCCGGTATCACACCAGGCGCGACAAGTTCATCGCCTTTTACGGCTGTTTCCATGGGCGCACATTCGGCTCGCTTTCGCTCACCGCAAGCAAGGCCGTCCAGCGAAAACATTTCGGCCCGCTGCTGGGCGGCGTCTTCCATGCGCCTTATCCGGACACCTATCGTGGCGCCTACGGCATCCGTCCGGACCGCGCCGCGGCCGACGCCTTGGCCTATATCGAGAATGAACTCTTCAAGCGAATCGTCGATCCCGAAGATGTCGCCGCCGTTTTCATCGAAGCCATCCAGGGCGAGGGTGGGTATATCGCGGCTCCGGCGGAGTTCTTACAAGGCCTCGAGCGCCTGTGCCGCCGGCACGGCATTTTGCTCGTCGCCGACGAAGTGCAGTCCGGCATGGGACGCACCGGGAAGTGGTGGGCCGCCGAACACTCGGAGATCGAGCCGGACATCGTTTGCACGGCGAAGGGTATCGCTTCGGGACTTCCTCTCAGCGCCGCGATCGCCAAAGCAGACCTGATGGACTGGAAACCCGGCGCGCATGCCTCCACGTTTGGCGGCAACCCCGTGGCCATTGCCGCGTCGCTCGCCACCATCCGTCTGCTCGAAGGCGGCATCATGGCCAACGCCGCGCGCATGGGTGAACTCATCTTGCTCCAAACCGCCGGCTGGCGCGAGCGGCACAAGACCGTGGGCGACATTCGCGGAAGGGGGCTAATGATCGGGATCGAGTTGGTGCGCGACCAAAAGACGAAGGAAAGGGCGCCCGAACTGCGGAACCGTATCATTCAGGCAGCCTTTGAGCGGGGATTGCTTGTCCTGGGCGCGGGCGAGAACACGCTGCGGCTCTGTCCGCCGCTGGTGATCGACGAGGAGCAGGCCGAATTTGCCGTGCACACGCTCGATGCCTGTATCAGCGAGGCCGAGCGGTCGCTCTAGAGATAAGGCGAGGGGATCCCTCTACGGATTGCATATGCTTGCGCGAGTGGTGTTCGCCGTCATCAACTTCGCAGCCCGCAAAGGGTTGATCGGAGGCGGCTCCGAGGATTCGGCGGAAGCAGCCTCACGACAGCGGGCGCGCCGGACTGGCGTTCGCGGCGAGACGTACGCGTATTGGTATCTTCGCCGCCACGGCTACATCCTCGTCGCACGCAATTACACGCTGCCGGGCATTAAGGGCGAGATCGACATGGTTGGTTACGACGGGCCTGTTCTAGCATTCGTCGAAGTCAAAACCCGCGCATTAACGGAGGCGGACCGCCCAACCCCCGAAGAGGCCGTGAACAGAGATAAGCGCCGCCACCTAGTCCGCATGGCGCGACATTTTTCCCGCACGCGGCGCGTGGACCTCACCTCCTGTCGATTTGATGTACTCGCGATCGAGGCAGCCCCCGGCGCGCGCCCCACGGTGCGGCTGCACAAGGGAGCATTTACCCCCGAATCGAGGTAAAGAGTACATAGCGCGGGGGGCGAAGCGGCGGGGGTAAAGAAAATGACACTTGGCCACTACGAATCGCTTGCTCCGTGTTTGCCGTAGTAAAATGGTCCTTGGGCTGCGCGTTCTATCCCTAAGGGGAGCAGCGCCCGATCGAGGAGGAGCAGGTTGCCCGAACTTCGCAGGGACCCTATCACGGGTCGCTGGGTCATAATTTCCACCGACCGCGCCAAGCGGCCCACGGATTTCGTACGGGAAAGCGTGCGGATCAAGGGGACGGGAATGTGTCCCTTCTGCCCGGGCAACGAGGGAAAGACGCCGCCGGAAATTCTCGCTTACGGACGGAACGGATCCGCCAAGAATACGCCGGGCTGGTCGTTGCGCGTGGTGCCCAACAAGTTTCCGGCGCTCGGAATCGAAGGAGGACTCGACCGCGAGGGCGAAGGGCTGTTTGATCGCATGAACGGCGTTGGGGCGCACGAGGTGATCATCGAAACGACGGAGCACTCGCTCACACTCGCCTCGATGCCGGAAAGGGCGGTCGAAGAGGCTCTATGGGCCTATCGCGAGCGCGTGCTCGATCTCAAGAACGACCGCCGCTTCCGCTACATTCTTCTTTTCAAGAACCACGGCGAGGCGGCCGGCGCCTCGCTCGAGCATACGCACTCACAGCTGATCGCTCTGCCGATTGTGCCGAAGCGCGTGCGCGAGGAAGTGGACAACTCCAAACGTTATTACGACGAGAAAGAGCGATGCATCTTCTGCGACATGATCCGGCAGGAGATCGAGACAGGAACGCGCGTCATCCTGAACAACGATCACTTCATCGCACTCGCGCCCTACGCGCCGCGCTTCCCGTTCGAGGCCTGGATTCTCCCCCGGCAGCACAGTTCCGCGTT
Source organism: Candidatus Polarisedimenticolia bacterium (assembly GCA_035576265.1). GTDB lineage: Bacteria > Acidobacteriota > Terriglobia > Acidiferrales > UBA7541 > Palsa-295. The sequence goes on along the minus strand of DATLWP010000321.1, from coordinate 16,161 downwards.
CGAGAATATGCCGACGCCCTACTACGGCAGCCTGGCAAAAGTCTTACGCGAGTTCCTGACGCGTCTCGATGCGGCGCTTCTGTTCCCCGCCTATAACTTTGTCGTCCATACTTCGCCGATCGGCGAGGAAATCAACGATCATTACCACTGGCACATCGAGATGATGCCGAAGCTGACCAAGGTGGCAGGGTTCGAGTGGGGCACGGGCTTCTACATCAATCCCACGCCGCCCGAAGAAGCGACGCGATTCCTTCGCGAAGCAAAGTGACGACCCGCTCAGGGCCGTCGTCCTGAATCCCGCGCAGCGAGCTGGGTGAAGGATCTCTGCTCGTGCCGGCAGCGATCGGGTTTGTGCGAGGGAGCTTCTATACGAGAACTTCAGGGACTTCCAGGAGCCGTTTGCGAAAGGCCGACTCGAAAACCGCGACCACCTCAGGATCGAAGTCTTTGCCGGCGCCTTTCGCAATGATGTCGCGCGCCTCGAAGGGAGACATCGCCTTGCGGTAAGGGCGATCGCTCACGAGCGAATCGTAGACGTCCGCGACGCTAATGATCCTCGATTCAAGCGGGATGTCTTCGCCTTTGCTCGGATGGTACCCGGAGCCGTCGTATTTGTCGTGATGACTCAGGATGATGGGCAGGACGCGCCGCAGCGTGCCGCCCACCGGCTTCAGCCTGTCCATTCCCTTTGCCAAGTGCGATTGCATCTCGACGATTTCCTCGTCGGAGAGTTTCGCCGCTTTGTAAAGAATCTGGCGGCTGATTTCCAGCTTACCGATGTCGTGAAGCAGAGCGGCCGCGCGAATATCCTCGATGCGCTCCTCGGGCAAACCCATCTCGTCGGCGAGCCGGGCGGCATAGACGGACACGCGATAGGAGTGATTCTGCGTGTATTTGTCGTTCGAAACCACGCCGCATAGAATTTGGAGCACGCCGTAGTAGGTCTCGCGCAACTCCGCAAGGCTCTGCTCCCTCCGCTCGTAGAGCGTTCCCATGGCGTACGCGGTGATCAGCAGGAAACTGCCCCAGATCGTGATGTCCGACCAGGCCATCAGGTGCCGGTTCGGGAGACTCAGTCCGCTGGCCAGGGCCACCGGATTCATGAGATTCAACCAGCAGACGATCAGCACCGAGGCGAGCGCCGTCTGTACCGCGCGAGCGCGGCCGAAATAGTAAGCCGCGAAGAGTGTCGGGAGATCGTAGAACGATAGGACAAGCTTTTGTCCGGCAACGAAGAAGTTGATGATGGCCGCAAAGACGATAATCGAAAGGATCAGCAGCAGTTCCTTGTTGACCCTCATCAGCGAATTCAGCCAGTTACCTTTCATACGCCCATCTCCTTGCTCTGCTCTCCTCGCTATCCCGGAACCTCCCCCGTTTACATCCTAACAACACGTTCAGAAAGTGCGGGTAATCTTAATGACGATTTGCCTAATCAGTAAGTCCGGCCTTCCGGAGGATCAGTGGTGAAGAACGCGTCGGTGAACCACGTTGCCTGGGGGAAACAGCGCTGCTCAGGAATGCCGCATCCTTGCCGCTCCCGCGCTCGTGACAGTCTGCGCGACTTCCGGAGCCCTGCTAGGACTGCTTCAACCGCTTTCGCGCAGAGAGAAACAGCGTAAGCGCGAGCACGAAAAACATCCCCACACCCAGCACGGGGACCTGGCTGAGATGGGGCATATGCTTTTCTCCAAAGGCAAACAACTTCGCCGGCCAGGGCAAGTGAAAAACGCTCACGATCCAGTGAGGGAGTCTTTTGCCGAGCTCCGGGTCCTGCAACAGGTTGAGGATGATTGCCAAAAGTCCGAAGACACCGCCGGCAGCGATCAAGCCGCTGGCGTAAAGCGAGCCCGAGCTGACCTCGCTCTCCGCGTGTCGCTTTTTCTCCAGTCCGCGCTCAGCGAGCCAGTGCACCAGCCCGCCGGCAAACATCGTCATCGTCGTCGCAATGGAGATGTAGGATCCCACCGCAAACGGCAGCGACCGAATCCCGAGCAATTCGACGGCGATCACGAGAAAGACTCCGAGAAAAACCAGCCGCCAAGGCAGCCGCTGGTTCAAGATTCCGCTGATGACCGTCGCCATCAGCCTTGCTTGAGGAGCCGGCGCCTGCGCGCTGCCGATGCCCTGCACCCACTGGATCTCGATCTCTCGGGTGGCGGGATCGTAGAGGTACTTTCCGTCGGGGATTTCCCGCGAGCCGATCGCGTTCACCAGGATGTAGCTCTTGCCTTCGTGAACGTAATGATCCGATTGGCGTTCGACGCCCGCCGGCAGATGATCGACGTCCAGCGCGATCTGGATCGGCTTATATTGCGCCAAGCCGATGTTCATCAGAATCAAGGTTCCGCCGACGGCGAGTGCCGAGACGGCCACGCCGATGACGAGGCCGACCTGCTGCCGGTGCGGCGTCGCGCCCACGAGGAAGCCCGTCTTCAAGTCCTGCGATGTCGCGCCCGCAATGGCCGAAGCGATGCACACGACTCCGCCGATGGTCAGCGCCAGCGCGGCAAACGCGTTCGCCGTCCAGTGCATCACCAGAAACATCGCGCAGGTGGCCATCAGGGTCGCGATCGTCATCCCACTCACCGGATTCGAGGAGTTCCCGATCAACCCGCTGATCCGCGACGCCACCGTCACGAACAAAAAACCGAAGACCACCACAAATATCGCGGCGATCAGATTGGCGAAGGCTCCCGTTTCTGCGCCAGGGATCGGCTTGAACTTCAGCAGCGCCCACATCATCGCCACGATCACCAGCGAGCCGATCACCACCAGCCGCATCGAGAGGTCCCGCTCGGTCCGGTTGGCCCTGGACATCGCCGCTTGCCGGGCGCGCACGTCTTTCATCCCCGCGGTGATGGCCGAAACAATCGTCGGCAGCGTCTTGATCAATGTAATCAGCCCCGACGCGGCAACCGCCCCCGCGCCCATCGGCCGGATGTAACTCCCCCAAAGCTGGTCGGGCGTCATTTGCGGGATCGGCACGGTGCTTGGGTAGAGCGGCACGGTGGGCGCCAGCGAGCCGAAGAAGCGGATCGCGGGCATCAGCACGAGCCATGAGATCACGCCCCCGGCGAACAAAGTGCCAGCCACGCGCGGCCCGATGATATAGCCCACGCCCAGATACTCGGACGTGATCGCCGCGCGGAACGAAGCACCGGGCAGCCACGAGGGCTGATATTCCGGCTGTCCCGGCCACATGCCCAGCGTGTTCATGCAAAACGTGTAGACGCCGCCGAGTCCCAGGCCCCAAAACACGCGCCCCGCAAACGAGCCGCCACGCTCCCCCGCCACGAGAACGTCGGCGCAGGCCGTGCCCTCCGGGAACGTAAGGTTGCCGTGCTCCTTCACAATCAGCTGGCGCCGGAGCGGGATCATGAACAGCACGCCGAGAATCCCGCCGAGCAGCGCCAGAAAAAAGATGCGCCAGTATTCAGTGTTCAGCGAAAACCCGAGGAAAATCAGCGCGGGAAGCGTGAAGATCACGCCGGCGGCCACCGACTCCCCGGCCGACCCGGTCGTCTGCACGATGTTGTTTTCGAGAATCGTCGAGCGGCCGAATGCGCGCAGGATGCTGATCGAGAGCACGGCGATGGGGATCGACGCCGAAACCGTCAGCCCAGCGCGCAGGCCCACGTAGACCGAAACCGCACCGAAAAGGACCCCGAACAGCGCGCCGAGCACGACGGCGCGGAGGCTGAATTCCCGCAGCGTTTCTCCGGCATCCACATACGGGCGGAATTCGCCCGACGCTGCTGTCGAACTCCAGGGCTTCGACGCCACGTATTACCTCCCTCGGGATGGAGTCAACACACTGGTCCCATGAGCCGCCACATGTAAGCCCGGCAAGTTAGCATCAGACGGACGTGCAAGCAAGGCGCAATCAAGAGCGGACCGCTCCTCACGGTCATGAGCGCGGTGGAGCATTCGGCGATACGCAACTCGAGGACGATTTTCGCCGGTCGACTGCCGCGAATCCGGGATTCGCGACCGCGTACGGCCTGCGTGCTGTCGTTCACTTCGCGGACCAGGCGAGTCTTCCGGAGGCGCTGTCGTTTGCCCGATTCCAGCCAGATGCCAAAGGTCACAACGGTACGATTGAAATGCTGGAAATTCTCGATTCCGAAGACAAGTGAGGTAGGTGGGTCGCGCGGGTTCAATCAACTCAATTCGGACTCCTCGGCAACCAAAGTTTCGCCGCTGGAATGCGTGTTACTCCTTCTTCGTCAGCCTCTCGCGCACCCGGTCGCTCAATATTTTTCCGTCGATGGCTTTTCCTTCCAGACGCGCGCGGGCGGCTTTGATCACGGCGCCCATCTGCTTGAGCGAATCCGCGCCTGCCTCGCTGATGGCTGCTTCGACCGCTCGGTGAATCTCCTCGTCGCTGGGAGCGGCGGGCAGGTACTCCTCGATGATGGCGATTTCCTTCGCTTCCTTTTCCGCCAGGTCCTTGCGGCCCCCGTGCGTGAATTGCTCCACGGACTCGCGCCGCTGCTTCACCAGCGTCTGCAGCACCTGCAGCGACTCCATGTCCTCCAGCGGGCGCATCTTTTCCACTTCCTTGTTCTTGAGCGCGCTCTTTACCATGCGCAACACGCTCAGACGCAGCTCGTCCTTCTCCCTCATCGCCGCGGTTAAATCTTCCTGGATGCGTTCGATGTAGCCCATTCCTCTGAATCTCCCCGCGGCTCAGAATATCACACGCCGCGCGGCTCGCGCCCGGAATTGACACCAGCCGGGGCACCCGATACCCTGTTGTCCCATGAAAATTATCGTTGCAGACAAAATCAGCGAACGCGGGCTGAAGCTTCTCCGCGAAAAAGGTTGGAACGTGGTCACCCCGGCGGCGGCCGCGCTGCCGACCGAGCTCGCCGACGCGGAGGCCCTCGTCGTTCGCAGCGCCACGAAGGTTACGGCGGCGCTGCTCGAAAAGGCCCCGCGTCTCCGCGTGATCGGCCGCGCCGGTGTGGGCGTCGACAACGTCGACGTCGAGGCCGCTACGCGCCGGGGCATTCTGGTGATGAATACGCCAGGAGGAAACGCCGTCAGCGTGGCGGAGCACACTTTTGCCTTGCTGCTCGCGCTCGCTCGCTCTGTGCCGCAGGCCAACGCGTCGATCCAGGCCGGGCGCTGGGAGAAATCCTCGTTCTCGGGCACCGAGCTGCGTGGCAAGACGATCGGCCTCGTGGGACTCGGCCGCGTCGGAACGGAAGTCGCCCGGCGCGCCCGCGCGCTGGAGATGAAGGTGCTCGCCTACGATCCCTACGTTACCCCGGCGGCCGCCAGCGAAGTTGAGGTGAATCTGGTGCCGCTCGACGACTTGCTCCGCCAATCCGATGTCGTTTCGCTGCACACCTCGCTTAGTGCCGCCACCGAAAAGATGTTTGACGCGGCGGCCATCGCGAAAATGAAAGCGGGCGCGCGCCTGGTCAATTGCGCCCGCGGCGAGCTGATCGACGAAGCCGCGCTGGCCGAAGCTTTGCGCTCGGGCCATCTGGCCGGCGCAGCCGTCGACACGTTCGCCCAGGAACCGCCGAAGAATTCTCCGCTCATCGGCCTGCCCAATCTCATCGCCACGCCGCACATCGCCGGCTCCACCGCCGAGGCGCAAGAAGAAGTCGGGATAGCGATCGCGCAGCAGGTGCGCGATTATCTCGCCGATGGTTTGATACGCAACGCGGTCAACATGCCCGCGCTGACCCCGGACCAGTATCGCCGCCTGCGGCCTTACCTCGAACTAGGCGAGCGCCTGGGAGCGTTTGTCGCGCAGGCGGCCCCTTCCCGAAGTTTCAGCCGCGTGCGCATCCGCTATGCGGGCGAACCCGCCGAGCTCGGTTCCCACGTGATTCGCAGCGCCGTGCTGGTCGGCATCCTGAACGCGGTGCTCGATGAAAAGGTCAATCTCGTCAACGCCGCCGAAGTGGCCGCGGCGCGCGGCTTGGTGGTCGAAGAAACCACGCGCCGCCGCGAGCGCGGCTTTCCCAACACCATCGAGATCTCCGTCGCCGACGGCGGCCGCGATTTTACGCTCGAAGGCACGCTCGCTCAGGATGGCACGCCGCGCATTCTTTCGCTCGACGGAATCAGCCTCGAGGCACCGCTCGAAGGCACTTTGCTGCTTTCGCGGAATATCGACGTGCCCGGCGTGATCGGCCGGATTGGAACGGCGCTCGGCAATCTGGGCATCAACATTGCCACGTTTGCTCTCGGCCGGCGCGCGCCCGGCGGCGGCTCCGAGGCATTGGCCTTGGTCGGACTCGACGGAAACGTCACCGCCTCGGTCGTGCAGCATATTCTGGATCTGCCATCGGTCACCGAAGCTCGTCTCATCCGCCTGCCGGTCACGGCACAGGCCCACGCAACCGCTTGAGCATCCGCTAAACGCATGAGCTCACGCCTCGATCAGCGCTCCATTCCGGTGCCCGAGCCGGAATTGACCCCGGAGGCGCTGATCGAGCGGGCGCGGGCCATGCAGCCTCGCCTTCGGCAGGAGCAGCATGAAACCGAGCTCCGCGGAGTTCATTCCGAGGCCTTGCACCACGAGTTCCGCAAGGCAGGCTTTTATCGCTGCGTTCAACCGCGCCGTTTCGGCGGCTACGAGTTTGACCTGAAGAGCTTCTACCGCCTCGCCATCGAGCTGGCTCGCGGCGATCCATCCACGGGCTGGTGTGTCATCCTGGGAGCCGGGCACGCGTTCACGCTTGGCTCCTATTTTTCAGAGCAGGCTCAAGCCGACGCCTTCGGTCCCGACGGGGACTTTTGCGCCCCGTGCGTGGCCGCTCCCACGGGAACCGCGACGCCCGCCCGCGGCGGCTGGATCATCAACGGAACCTGGGCCTACGCTTCCGGCGCGCCCTACGCCACTCACTTCATGCCCTCGGTCGTCATGCCGGCCGAAAAACCCGGCGAATCGCGGACGGGCCTCGGGATTGTTCCGCGATCTCAGTGGAAGATGCTCGACGACTGGGGCGCCATTCTGGGCATGCGCGGCAGCGGCTCGAATTCGATCAAGGTTGAGGAGGCGCTCGTTCCCGAGACACACGTCGTTCCCGTGGACATGCTCGACGCGGACGTATCGGGAGGCACGCCGGGCTCCCGCCTCCACCGCAATCCGATGTACGCGGGACGCTGCCTCTCCTTTTTTCACGGCGAGCTCGTGTCGCTGATGGTGGGGCTGGGCTACGCCGCGATCGACGAGTACGAGAAGATCATCCGCGCAAGAAGCACGCTCTTCCCGCCCGTCACGCCGCGTTATCTGCACTACGATTATCAGCGGATTCTGGGCCTTGCTCTTGGCATGGTGAACGCGGCCGAAAGACTCGCCCTCAATGCCGGAGACCTCTACATGGAGTATTGCCGCAGGGGATTTGAAGGCGGCAAGCCCTTTTCGTTGAGAGAGGATCTCGAACTGTTCACCAGCACCGAGCACGGTGGCCGGCTCGTCTGGGAAGCCGTCGAGATGCTCTTTCGCACGGCCGGCACCGGCGCCGCCAAGGACGGCCAGCGCCTGCAGCGCTACTACCGCGACATCTCCATCTACCGCGGCCACATCTCGGCGCAGTATGAGACCATCGCCCAGCGCCTGGCGCTCGTCCACCTCGGACTGGCGGGCGGTCCGTCCTAACTCCGCACCTCCGGGCGTCTTTGCAGGGAGCCTCGCGAGCGGCTACAATGCAGTGTTGGGTCATCCGGCGATGAGTTGGCGGTTCAGCGCCGCGCCCTCGCACGCGAAATAAGGTCGAAACCAACAAATATGGATGTCGAGAAACTTATAGACGACGTTGTTGCGCGCTTCATCGGCACGAAGCACGAGCGCGATATCAAGCGCGTTCAGCCGCTGGTCGCGGCCATCAACGCGCTCGAGCCGGAGATGCAGGAACTCTCCGACGAAGAGATCGGCGCGCGCACGCTCACGCTCAAGTCCGAGGTGCAGGGCCGCCTCGAGGGCGTCGAGCGCGACGATCCGAGCTACAAGCAGAGGCTGCGGGACGCAGTCGATCCGGCCATTGTTCCCGCGTTCGCCCTGGCGCGAGAGGCGGGTCGCCGCACGCTCGGCATGCGCCATTTCGACGTGCAGCTCATCGGCGGAATGGTCCTGCACCAGGGCAAGATCGCCGAGATGAAGACGGGCGAAGGAAAAACGCTCGTGGCCACGCTGCCCGCCTACCTGAATGCGCTCACCGGCCTCGGCGTGCACATCGTTACCGTCAATGATTATCTCGCTCGCCGCGACGCCGAGTGGATGGGGCCGATCTACAAGATGCTGGGCCTCAGCGTGGGCGTGATCGTGCACGATCTCGACGACGTGCAGCGGCGAGCCGCCTACGCCGCCGACATCACCTATGGCACAAACAACGAATTCGGCTTCGACTATCTCCGCGACAACATGAAGTACGATTTGAAGGATTGCGTCCAGCGCGGCCACCACTTTGCCGTCGTGGACGAAGTCGATTCGATCCTCATCGACGAGGCGCGCACGCCGCTGATCATCTCCGGCCCCGCCGAGGAGTCCACGGACAAGTACTACCGCATCGACAAGATTATTCCCAAGCTGATCCGCGAGATCGACTACACGCTCGACGAAAAGCTCCGCACCGCCACGCTCACCGAAGAGGGCGTGTCCAAGTGCGAGCGCCTCCTGAATCTCGGTAATCTCTTCGATCCCGCAAACATGGAGATCATCCATCACGTCTATCAGGGATTGCGCGCGCACACTCTCTTCCAGCGCGATGTGGATTACGTCGTGAAGGAAGGCGAGGTCGTGATCGTCGACGAATTTACCGGGCGCCAGATGCCGGGACGCCGGTGGTCCGATGGCCTCCACCAGGCCGTGGAGGCCAAAGAAGGCGTGAAGATCGAGCGCGAAAATCAGACGCTCGCCACCATCACGTTCCAGAACTATTTCCGCATGTACAAGAAACTTTCCGGCATGACCGGCACGGCCGAAACCGAGGCGCCCGAGTTCCACAAGATTTACGGCCTCGACGTCGTGGTCATCCCCACGAACAAACCGCTGATCCGCGTCGAGGCTCCCGACGTGGTCTACCGCACGGAAGCGGAAAAATTCGAGGCAGCCGTGAATGGAATCATTCAGGAAGATGGGTCGCGCGCGGCCGGCCTCCGCCAATATCACGAGCGAGGCCAGCCCGTGCTCGTCGGCAGCATCTCGATTGAAAAATCGGAAAAGATCGCCGAGCTATTGAAAATGTCGGGCATTCCCTTTCAGGTGCTCAACGCCAAGCAGCACGAGCGCGAAGCCAAAATCATCGCCCAGGCGGGACGCAAAGGCGCCGTCACCGTCTCGACGAACATGGCCGGCCGCGGCACGGACATTCTCCTCGGCGGCAACCCCGAGGCCATGACTCGCGACTACTGTTTGAAAAACAAGCTCGCCATGCCCTACGCGCCGGCAGCATCGGTGATCGGCGCGAGCCCCGGCGCGGAGACGCCCGGACAAGCCGACGCGTCCGCGCAGGCGGCTGTCACCCCGGTCCAGGCGGACCCTCCGGGCGGGAATGGCGCGGCCAGTCCGGCCATGGTGCTCTTCCAGCAGGAAGGCAAGATTTTCCAGGTGCCCCTCGATCAGTGGAAGCCGATCTTCAATCAATTCGCCGAGCAGTGCCGCGCCGAACACGACGAAGTGGTCGCCTTGGGCGGACTCCACATCCTCGGCACCGAACGCCACGAGGCTCGCCGCATCGATAATCAGCTCCGAGGCCGCGCCGGCCGCCAGGGCGATCCCGGCTCCTCGCGTTTCTTCCTCTCCCTCGAAGACGACCTGTTGCGCATCTTCGGCGGCGAACGCGTCAAGGCGCTGATGTATCGCCTGGGCATGACGGAAGGCGTTCCGATCGAATCGCGGCTGATCAGCAAGCGCATCGAAAACGCCCAGAAGGCCGTCGAAGCGCAGAACTTCGAGGCCCGCAAGCACCTGCTCGAATACGACGACGTGATGAACAAGCAGCGCGAAACGGTCTATTCGCTGCGCCGCTCGTTCCTTGAAGGCCGCGACCAGAAGGAATTCGTGCTCGAACGCGCCGAGGCCATCGCCAACTCTCTGGTCGAAACCTATTGCCCCCGCGAGCAGCATCCCGATCAGTGGAACGTCACCCAATTCGCCAACGAGATGCTGAACCAGTTCGGCGTCGATTTCAAAGCCGCGGGCGTGGATGTGCCCAGTTTCAGCCACGACGAGCTCGGCGGCACCGTCCTCGACAAAGTCCAGGCGCGCTACGAGGAAAAAGAAAAACTCTTTGGCGCCGAGATGCTGCGATGGCTGGAACGCCACATCCTTCTCGATATCGTCGACGCCCAGTGGAAGGACCATCTCCTCACCCTCGACCACCTGAAGGAGGGCATCGGTCTGCGCGGCTACGGACAGAAGGATCCGCTCGTCGAATTCAAGAAGGAGGCCTTCAACCTCTTTGAAGACATGATGGACCGGATCGACACCGAGGCCGTGCGCTTCCTGTTCCTCATGCAGCCTGCCCGACCGCAGGAAGAAGCCAAGCAGATCGAGCAGCGCCAGCGCCGCCAGCAGCAAAACCTGCAATTTCAGGCCGGCCCCGCGCAGGCCGAGGCCCCCAAGCCTGTGCGCGCCGGCGCCAAAGTCGGCCGCAACGATCCTTGCCCCTGCGGCTCGGGCAAGAAATACAAGAAGTGCCACGGCGCCGCCGCCTGAACTCGGCACTCTGCCCCGCGCTTCGACTTACTTCTTCTAATTCAATCACTTACAAATATGGATGCCGCGAAGTCGCTTCGTGACGGGAATCACTGCAGTCCTGCTGGGAACCATGCAACTTTGAGCCGTATTAGAGGTCTCTCAGAAAGGGGAACTCCATGAAGAGGTGGGCGCTGTTATTGGGGATCATGCTGGGCGTCATGCTGCTGTTCTCATCTGCCGCGTCGGCTCAGGGCGAAGGAGCGAAGGCCGAAGTTTTCGCCGGTTACTCCTACATCCGTGCCAATCCTGGCTTTGGCGAACCGTCGTTCAACATGAACGGCGGAAGCGCCTCCGTGTCCTTTAATCCTTCATCGTCGTTCGGCATCGTGGCGGACTTCGGCGGCTACCACGCCGGAAGCATCGCCGGAGAGCCTGTTGACGCCAATTTCTATACCTATTTGTTCGGTCCCAAGCTGGCATACCGGAATGATCGATTCACACCGTTCGTTCAGGCCCTTTTCGGCGGAATCCACGCGTCGGGCAACGGGTCGTCGGACAACGCATTCGCCATGGCCCTTGGCGGCGGCCTCGACGTGAATGTCACCGACCACTTCGGCATTCGCCTGATCCAGGCCGAGTACCTGATGACGCGGTTTTCCTCCGAGACGCAAAACAACGCTCGAATTTCCGCGGGTGTGGTGTTCAGATTCTAGTGTGTCCATTCTGTTATCTTGGCGGGCCGGCGACCTTGCTCCGGACCATCTCTTTCGAAGCCAGCGTTCGCTCTGGCAGAAAAATCCTCGCCTAATTGCCCGCCACGAAATGATGCCCGTCGTCCCATCCGTGTTGTCGCGTGTCACGCGATCAGGCCGCACGGCGGGTTGGGGACTTGGGGGTTCATATGCGTCCCCGGCCACGGGGCGCACGGCATGTGCGTTTTCGTCACGTCATCTCGCGGATCCTTCCGCCCGCGGCCAGAAAGTTGTGGTAGTCTCCCTGCCACGCGCCTCGGGAATGTTCCACCCGAGGTTCTGGGGAGCGCTATGAAGACCGCCATGCCAGGAAATTGCCGAAGGGCTCCATGCGCCAATGCGATCCCTGCCGCTCTTGCGGCGGAGCACCTGTGCCTCGACCATTTTCTCGATGAGGCATTTGTCCGCACCGACCATGCGCTGGCGCATTGTCGCCAGGGCCATGCCATGAACCCGGAAGATCTCGAATGGCTGCTCGCGGATGCGCTGGCCATCGTCAAGAACCTCGAGGAAAAAGCAGCCGATCCAAACCCCGAGCAGCGGGAGCGCATGCTCGAACTGCTGCTGATTCTCGCGAATCTCCACGAATACGTCGCGCACCATTCGGTACGCTTGGACCGCCCCGCCTGATTTCAGGTGCCGGCGTGCAGCCACCGAATCCGGCACGCGAAAGCGTCAATACCCTGAAAGCAGCGTCATCTTGCATTTCGCCGGCAGGCCATTCAGTCTGAACGTGTTGGTTCGTGCGCTTCCCCATGCCGGACGAAAGAAAATTCGATCCCTTTAAGCCGGCGCAGCCGACGATTCCCGGCGTGTCGCCTGCCGGCGAAGAAATTGAATCCGCAGCGCCGGAGCCGCCTCCGCAGTTGTACACTTCGGAGTCCAGTTCCGCGCAGGCGCCGTTGCCCTGGCGCACGGTAGCGGTCATCGTAGCGATCGTAACCATCGGCGGGCTCGTGTACTGGGCTCGAGGTTCATCTTCGAAACCACCGGTGGTTCCTCCAGAAGCCGCCACGGCCACTCCTTCCGCAGTTGCGGAGGCGCCGAAGGCCGACCAGAAGCTGCTGGTCGGGCCGGGGCTCATTGCCACAACCAGCGAGCTCGACAAGGCGTGGTCCGCAAAGCGTTTCTTGTTTCGCGATCCTCTCGCGACCGATCCCGTGCCCGCGATGGTCGTGCGCCTGCCGGGTGGAAAATATTGGGGATTGTCCCTGCGCGAACCCTTCGGCACGTGCGAACTCGAATACGTGACCGACCTGGGCGCGTTGGAGACGGCCTACAACTTCCGTGCTAACCATCCGATGGTCGTCAACCCTTGCACGCACGCCGTCTATGACCTGATGCATTACGGCAGCGGCGCTACCGATGGCGGGCTGGTGCGCGGCGAGATCGTCTCGGGACCCGGCGTCCGTCCTCCGATGGCGATCGAGATCCGCGTCGAGGGAACGCGGGTCCGAGCCGTGCGGATGGAGTAGTGCGCCCCGCACGAGCGCGGAAACCTTCCCGCATTCAAACGGCAGTGACGATCACGCCAGCTGGTGCCAGCCAGGTTGGGCGTCGTAATCCGGCCGAGCCCTACTCCGTTTGCGTTCGGCCGTTTCTCCAGCGCGGCGCCACGCGAACAATTGCGGTCGATCTTTTGCGCGGGCTGCGGAGCTGGGGGAAAGCCGACCGTGGCGGGGTTGCCCCTTCCGCACATGGCACGGACACCTTTTAGCTGCTTCCCGGCATCGTAGTACACTGAATTGCGGCCCTGGGAAAATCCTCCCACATGGTGGAAGGGCCGGGTCCTGCGAGAAGTAAAAGGAGAAAATCGATGCGCCATAGATCGATGTTCTCGGTCGCGGTGCTGGCGGTTGCGCTCGCCGCCGGCTGCGCCAAGAAGGCGGATGATGCGGCGCTGGTCACGAACATCAAGTCACAGATGTTTTCCGACCCGCAACTCAAAGACTCGAGCCTGCAGGTCACGTCAAGCCAAGGCAAAGTCACGCTGAGCGGCACGGTGCCGAGCGACGCGGCTCATCTCGAAGCCTACAAGATCGCCTCGCAAACGGCGGGCGTTGCCAATGTAGTGGACCAGATCACCGTGGAGAGCGCCCAGGCTCCTCCCGAGCCCGAAATTACTTCGGCTTCGACGGCCGAGCCTGCACCGTCGCCGGAGAGATCGCGCAAGGCACGCGCCAAGAAACGCCAGTCGGCAGTTCGCGAGGCACAGTCCGAGGACAGCGTACCTTCTTCGGCACCCGCAAATCGCGCACCCGCGATGCAGCCGGTTGCGGAGCCTGCGCCCGCTCCGGCGCCACCTCCGCCGCCACAGCCCAGGGAAGAGCAAATTCCGGCCGGCACGACGGTCACGATTCGCATGATCGACGGAGTGGATTCCTCCGTGAATCACGCCGGTGAAATCTTTCACGCCTCGCTCGATGCTCCTCTCGTGGTGGACAATGAAGTCGTGGTTCCCAAAGGCGCGGATATCTATGTCCGCCTGGTTAGCGCAAGCTCCGCCGGGCACATGGCTGGAAAGAGCGAGTTGCACCTCGAACTCATCAAGATGGAATTCCAGGGACGGTCTTACCCGCTCGTCAGCAGCACCTATTCACTCACGGGCGACTCGCGCGGCAAGAACACTGCCAAAAAGGTCGGCGCCGGCGCGGTGATCGGTACGCTGATCGGCGCGATTGCCGGTGGCGGAAAAGGCGCGGCCATCGGCGCAGGAGTGGGCGCCGCGGGCGGCGGCGTGTACCAGGCTGCCACGAAAGGCCAACAGGTGAGAATCCCGTCGGAGACCAAGCTCGACTTCCAGCTCGATCAGCCGGTCACTGTCACGGTGATGCCGCGGTCGGCCTCGACATCAGAATAACCTTCAAGCGAGCCAATTGCGGCGGGAAGCGGAGCGACGATCCGTCCGTTTCCCGCTTCTCTTATTTTGAGCCTTCGGTGGCAGCCCCATGGCGAGTGCGATTCGCGCCCCAGTATCGCGAGCCGATTCGCCAGCCCAGCCAACAACTTGCCGGAGATCGGGCATCGACCCGTCAACGGTTCTTGCACGGGCGCAGTCAAAAAATGAATTGGAGGCGTTCCCCAGCGAATGCTACGCTTACGGCCACGCGGGGGACGGCATTTGTGAAACTCTTCGCAAATATTTTCCCGCCGAGCGCAGCCATCGGGAAGCCCTGAAGCTTGCGCACCGGCAGGCACGAGCGTCGGCCTCACTGCCCGGGAGACACTGCGTGAAACTCTTGGGGTTTATGCTTTTGCTTGCGGGTTGGGCGATTGTACTGGCGGCCGTGGCTCTGCTCTCGGCTGAAGCGCTTCGCGCTGCTTTCGTTCTGGCCGGCGCGGGCGTGGAAGTCTTGGGGCTAGCTCTGGTCGCCCGCGCGCAGCTTGCCGCGCAAGGTGAACGCGACTGATGCCTGCGCCCGCTCCTACCCTCTCCGACACAGCAGTGGCGCTCTGCGTCGTCCTCATTTTCCTGATTCCTTCTGCCGCTGCTGGAATTGCGCTCATCAATACTGGGCTGGGACGTTCGCGCAGCGCAGCGCACTTGATGATGTCGTCGCTCTGTGTGTTTTCGACGGCGGCGCTCGCGTATTTCATCTGTGGCTTTGGCTGGCAGGGGTTTGCCGGCGGTCCGGCGCACGTGCTCACCATCGGCGGCAAGGGATGGAACTGGATCGGAGCTGGACACTTCTTCCTACGCGGCGTTGCCCTCGAAGGTTCGCCCGCGTCGCTCGCGGCCTTGCTCGGGATGCTCAGCGTGGGACTCGCAGCGCTGATTCCTCTGGGCAGCGGAGCGGACCGCTGGCGCCTGGGAGCTGCGTGCGCATCGACCGCCCTCCTCGCCGGATGGACCTATCCGCTATTCGCGCATTGGGTGTGGGGCGGTGGATGGCTGGCCCAGCTAGGGACGAATTACGGCCTGGGCCGGGGCTTTATCGACGCGGGGGGCTCGGGCACGATTCAGGTAGTGGGCGGTTTGACAGCCCTGTCCATCGCCTGGATCCTCGGCGCGCGTCAAGGCAAGTACACGCTCGAGGGAATGCCCACCGCGATTCCCGGCCACAATTCCGTTTTCGTATTATTCGGTTGCATGCTGGCGTTGCTTGGATGGTTCGGCTTGAACTCGGCGGGCGCCATCCTCTTTTGCGGCGTTGCGCCGGGGCAGACGGCTTTGATCGCGATCAACACGGCAATATCTGCGGCAGCGTCTGCTATGACGGCGGCTGTGATCACCCGCACGCGTTTCGCCAGGCCCGACGCCTCGCTCGCCGCCAACGGCTGGATCGGCGGACTCGCAGCCAGCAGCGCGGGCTGCGCATTCGTCACGCCGCTCGCCGCGGTGGCGATCGGCATAGTCGCAGGAACTCTGGTCACGTTTTCGGTTGAGTGGTTCGAATTGCGGCTCTCGATTGACGATCCCGGCGGCGCGATTTCGGCGCACGCGATGGGCGGTCTCTGGGGCTTGTTGTCGGTGGCCATCTTCGCGCGCATTCCCGCCGGCGCGCTCGGTGCAGCGGGCGCGTCATCGGGCAGCGCTTCCGGGCAATGGCTCGCGCAGGTCGTGGGAATCGCCACGCTGATCGGATTCGTCTTGCCGCTCACCTACGGTCTGAACCTGCTGCTCAATTATTTCTACCCGCAGCGAGTGGAACCTGAAGGCGAGCGGCAAGGAATGGATCTCTTCGAATTGGGCGCAGGCGCCTATCCCGAATTCGTCACCCACAGCGACGAATTCACGCAGCG